>CAIKKE010000051.1 GCA_903827925.1 uncultured Francisellaceae bacterium | reverse complement strand
TTATAATTTAATTTTATTATTGTATTAAGGCAAATAAATATGTGTAAAATAGCTATAATAGCATTGTTAATTATTTTATTAAGTTTACAATATAAATTATGGTTTAAAGAAGGAGGAATTCCTGGGGTTATAAAAATTAGGACTGAAATTAAGAAACAAGAAGAAGATTTAGTTAAATTTAAGAAAAGAAATTTTGAATTATTAGAAAGTATTAAAACTTTAAAAAAAAATCCAAATACTATAGAAGAGCATGCTAGAGTAATTTTTGGTATGATTAAAAAAGATGAAACCTATTATAGAGTGATAGATTAATCAATTAACTAATAATTATAAATTAAAATTAGTATGAGTAAAAATTATGCCAAAATCAAAAAAGCAGTTAATGAAAATTTTATTAAGTAATGACGACGGTGTATATGCACCAGGACTTAAGGCTTTATATGATGCATTAAAAAATATCGCTGAATTAAAAGTAATTGCTCCGGATAGAGATAGAAGTGCTGCAAGTAAATCTTTAACCTTAAATAAACCAATTTATCCGATGATATTAGATAATGGTTTTACTTTAGTAGATGGCACTCCTACGGATTGTGTTCATTATGCTTTAACTTGCGAAGATTTTATAAAAAATTTTAATATGCCAGATATGGTGGTTGCAGGGATTAATCATGGCGCCAATTTAGGAGATGATGTTTTATACTCAGGTACAGTTGCAGCTGCTACTGAAGGTAGGTTTTTAGGATTTCCGTCAGTTGCGATGTCGCTAGTAGGAGATGGTAAACATTATAATACTGCAGGTATAGTAGCAAAGCATATTATCAGTCAAATCATTAAAAAATCATTAGCTAAAGATACTATTTTAAATGTAAATATCCCTGATTTACCTTATGAACAAATTAAGGGTTATAAAGTTACTCGTTTAGGTAGTCGTCATCAAGCGCAAAATATGGTTAAAATTGCAGATCCTAGAGGTAAGCAAGGTTATTGGATTGGTTTAGTAGGTAATGTTCAAGATGCTAGTGAAGGCACAGATTTTTTGGCTATTCAACAAGGTTATGTATCTATTACGCCTTTAAAAATGGATCTTACTCATCATGCTCATTTAGAAGTAGTTACCGATTGGGCTAAAGATTTGCAGTATGTTATCTAAATTGTATGTATATATTATTAATTTAGCAAAACATCAGCGTGCTCCATTATATTTAGCTATAATAAGTTTTATAGAATCTTCTATTTTACCAGTACCTCCTGATGTTATGTTAGCCCCAATGTCTATAGCAAAACCTAAATCTATTTGGAAATATGCAAGTATTGCTACTTTATTTTCAGTCTTAGGCGGAATTTTTGGGTATTATTTAGGGTTTGTTTGGGCTAATTCTATGTTGCAATTGATTAATAAGTTTGGGTATTATCAGAATTATTTAGATTTTCAGCAAATGTTTACTAAATGGGGGGTAGTGGCTGTAATTTTGGCAGGAGCAACTCCTATACCTTACAAAGTGTTTACCATTGGTTCAGGATTATTAAAATTTAATTTATTAGGGTTTATTTTAGGATCTATTCTTGGTAGAGGGTTGAGATTTTTTTTGATTTCAATATTATTAAAATTACACGGAGATAAGCTTGATAAATTTCTTCGTGATTTTTTAAATCAATATGGTAAGATCTTTTCTATTATTATTGGATTATTAATATTTAGTTATATTTTATATAGATTGTGAAAATTATTAGATACTTATATTGGCATTGTAAATATTATTTATTTTTTTTATTAATCATTATTAATATAATTAATTTATCTGGATGTAATAAAAATTTAGGATATCGTCAATATCATATAGTTAAGAACAGAGAAACATTATATTCAATATCTAAAAAATATAATGTTAAATTAGATCATTTAGCAGAGCGTAATCGCTTAAAATTTCCATTTATTCTTCGTAAAGGACAAAAGTTAATTATTGTAACTGCTAATTCCCATAACAATGGGAAGCATAATCTTAATAATATAAAAACTAAAATTAATTCTAAAAATTCTAATGTTGTTTCTAGAGATGCTATTGCTAATAATCAAAAAAATAATATTATTTATAATAAACCACAGGGTAATTTGATAAAACCACAGGGTAATTTGATAAAACCACAGAGTAATTTTATAAAAAATAGTTCTATAAACAGGATTTCTTGGGGGTGGCCAGCTAAAGGTAAGATTATAAAAACCTTCATTGTTGCTGGACCTAATAAAGTTAATGGGATAGATATAGCTGGTAAAAAAGGAGATCTAGTATTATCTGCAGCTAATGGTAGGGTTGTATATAGTGGGAATAATTTAAGAGGTTATGGTAATTTAGTAATAATTAAGCATAATGAAGATTTTTTAAGTGCCTATGCACATAATGAGAAAATTTTAGTTAAAGAACAACAAATAGTCACTAAAGGACAGAAAATTGCAACTATGGGAGATACTGATGCTAATAGGGTAGTATTGCATTTTGAGGTTAGATATAAAGGTAAACCTATTGATCCTTTAAAGGTTTTAGGTATCGTGAAAACTAATTATTAAATTTTAAATTAAGTTAATTTTATAATTTGTGTTTTTAACTGTTTACTGATTATAATATTAAAATCATGGTAATTTTTTTTGATAATTCAAAACCAAAAAAAATAAAATATTTTTTGAAAAAGCTTATTTTTTATATATTTTTAATATTATCTGAGATTTATTTAATTTTTATATTCAGACATTATTATATAATTTATTTCTATAAACCTAGAGCTGTGATTATGAACGTTGATGGGGCTTCGACTATACAAGGTGGTGGATTGGGAAATCAATTGTTTATTTTTAGTTTTGGTTATATTTATGCTAAAGAATTTGGTATAAAAAATATAAGTATAAATAATTCAAACCCATGTAGTAACTCTAGAGAAGATTTTACATCTATTGATAAGAGATGTTATGCATTAGATAAATTTGGGATCACAATTCCCGTAACCTATAATTTTTCAGGATTATCTATAAGCGAAAAAGAATCAGCATTTAATTTATCAAGTAATTTGCATGATTTTCATAAAGATTATTATGATAAAATTATAATAATTAATAATTCATATTTACCAGATTATAGTAATAATTTTAAAAAATATAAAAAAGAACTCCAAAAGATGTTTGTGTATAATCAAGAATTATCTCCTATCTCTAAAAAAATGTTACAAGAAATAAAAAATATTAATAATAGTGTATCTATACATATTAGGAGAGGAGATTATATTGATTTTGGATGGAATTATGATTTGAGTTATCATATTAAAGCTGCATATCTTTTAGCAAATAAAATTCTTAATCCTAATTTTTTTATTTTTAGTGATGATCCTGAATTTGTTAGAGAATTTTTTAAAAATAAAAATAATTTTAATCTAGAAAAAATTGTTTTTAATAAAGTTAATAATAAACAATTTAATAATAAAAAACTTAATAAAGTAAGTATTGAACAAATATATGAAAAGTTGAATAATGCTGTGTATGTCTCAGAAAAAGTTAAACATTCTTTAGAAGAATTTCATTTAATGTCTAAATGTAAACATAATATTATCCCTAACAGTACTTTTAGTTGGTGGGCGGCTTTCTTAAATGAAAATCCTAGAAAGAAAATTATAGCCCCTTCTAAAGATCTATGGGATCATTTTTTCATTCCTTCAGATCCTAACTGGATAAGTATAAGTTGAGTGTGAATAAAACTGTAATTATCCTTATGGGGCCCACTGCTTGTGGCAAAACAAATTTAGCTATTAATTTGTCTCAAAAATTACCAATAGAGATCATCAATGTTGATTCTGCTCAAGTTTATATTGGAATGGATATTGGCACAAATAAGCCAAATAAATCAGAACTTGCTACGGCTAAACATCATTTAATTGATATTTGTCATCCGCAAGAACATTATTCAGTAGCTAAATTTTGTGAAAATGCTTCTTTATTATTAAATAAAATTCATGCTAGAGGTAAAATCCCATTATTAGTTGGTGGTACAATGTTATATTTTTATGGCTTATGCTTTGGTTTAAATGATTTGCCAGCAGCCGATCCAGTTGTTAGACATAATATTGATTTAGAAGCTGATAAATATGGTTGGCAATATTTACATGCTAAATTAGCTAAAATAGATCCACAAATGGCCTATAAAATTCAACCTACTGATAAGCAACGCATTCAAAGAGGATTAGAAGTTTTTATGCTTACTGGTAAAAGCATGTCTAGTTATTTAATTACAGAAAAACATATGAATTTTTTAGACACAGATCATTGGAACGTTAAATACTTTGCGCTAGTGGATGGACAACGAGAACTTTTACATAAAAAAATCGCAACTAGATTTTATTCGATGATTAAACAAGGTTTTATTGAAGAAGTAGCTTGGTTATTAGCACAAAATATTCCTTTAAGCGCACCTTCTATGCGGTGTGTTGGGTATCGACAGCTTGCGGAATATTTACAAAATATTACGGATCGGGAAACTGCTTATCAAAATACAATTAATTCCACCAGACAATTAGCCAAACGTCAATATACTTGGTTACGTAAATGGAAAAATTTAGTGGATTTAAATTTTTTAAATGCCGAATCTACGGATTTAGAAAATTTAAAGTTGATTATAGATAATATTAAGTGTTAGACTTCATTATTAATATTGTGGAGTGGGGAATAAAATTTATGTCTAAGTGGCAAACTATACAGGATCCATTTTTAAATGCTTTGCGCAAGGAAAGGGTTCCAGTAGCTATTTATTTAGTTAATGGAATAAAACTGCAAGGTAATGTAGAATCTTTTGATCAATTTTCTGTATTGTTAAAAAATACTGTTAGTCAGATGGTTTATAAACATGCTATTTCTACTATAGTACCTGCTCGTAATGTGAAGATTTTATCTGAAGGTAAAAATGGCTCAGAGTCAGAAGAAGAGATAGAAAGTGAATTATTAGAAGCTAAATAATAAATATTTTAAGTTGTTACACGTAAAAAAATTTTTTGGCAAAGCTTTATTAATTAACATTAGGTTATTTAGTTATTCCTATGATTATCATTTAAATGAATTAGAGTTTTTTGAACTCGCTAAATCAGGTGACATGTCAGTTGTTGCTAGTTTTGTTTATAAATTAAACCGAACATATTTAAATCCTAAGTATTTAATTGGGCAAAGTAAGCTTTACAATATTCTTAATAAAGTAAAAGAAGAAACAATAGATTTGGTAATTTTTAATTATGAATTATCAGCTTCTCAACAAAAAAATCTTGAAGAGTTTTTAAATTGTAAAGTATTAGATTGAACTGAATTAATTTTACATAT
>CAIKKE010000050.1 GCA_903827925.1 uncultured Francisellaceae bacterium | reverse complement strand
TTTACAAAAGAAATATATTCTTCATTCATCTCAAATCTCCTCATATTATGGCTGCTAAAATTGAGTTAATATCTATTTGTAACATTTCCCATAATTTTTGACTAGATCTAATTTACAAAAGTGACACTTTTAGTCGCACCCCACCTTATCATCAAGCAAGATATCAAAATCTTGTTTTGATATAATACCCTTCGTTAAAAATTCATAATATTCATTTAATTCATCTAGTATAGGTTCATGCTCTAGGAAAGATTGTTCATACCCCTCACTATCTGGTGTGCCGCATGTTATATCTAAAAAAAGCTCATATTCTTTATCCTCAAAAAGAGCAAGCCTATGCTGCCGCCTAACCATAAGATCTACACCATTAACTGTGATTAAATCTTTAAGAGAACAGCACTCACATTCTAAAGACTCAACGTTTAATTTTTTAATATATACAATATTTTTCATATAAAAAAACACTAAAACAATTAATTCATACTACTATCTACAGAACCTTTGACAGGATACGTTAACATTTTAATATCTTAACAACTCGCTATTATGACCTAACACTATACTTTGAAGTATTCAGTTTATATTTATACAAAAATATTCCTAGAAATCCAAATGTGCTAAACAAAAAACCAAGACCACCAAAAATTGCGCTAACTCCCCAGAGCGCAACCCATTCATTTTCTATAGGAATACTGTTTATCTTATTTAAATCAATGAGCAATTCTACTTTGTCACCTACATTAAACTTTGGAGGGTTTGCACAAACACTGCTGGCGGCAGTCTTTTTTTGTCTACTTAATGGATCGATGTAATGGCATACAGGTCTAAAACAATTTTTCGACTCTCCATTCCCATCTCTTATGTCTTCTTCTATCATTTCGACAACTTTTCCATAAACAACTGTAGAATTAGCAACAAATAACCAAGTAGTAATATATGAATACAACGATAGTACAAGCATTATTATGCCGCTTATAATAAATATTTTATATGTAAAATTGTTTTTCCCTGCCATATGGTTTTTAATAAAATTTTTAAAAAAAGCACCAAAAATATAAAATAACATTAAAAATAATAAAAACACTATTGCAACAATTGTTAAATTAAATAACATTATTTATTAACCCTATATCTTTCATTGTTTATTGCAGTTGCTACTATTTCTAATTTTTCACAACTGAATGCTTATTTTTAAAATTGTCTTTTATAAATTACACACCTATTATATTCCTTGGTCAATTAATTTTGTAAGAATATATATACACGTTAATCTGTAAATCTTACTTCTGGTAAGATTATCTGCTGGCAACTATGAAACATCTAGATATTGATGACTAAATTTGTGGGTTTAGGATCCATCTAAAAGTGGCTATAGAGTATATTTTGTAGAACTAAAAAAAATTATTGTGTTAATTTTATTAGTAGGTAGTAAACATCACATTATTTATTTAAAATTAAAATACTCTTTCTTACTCCTAAACATTATTCGGAGCTCCGAATTTATTAAAAAATATTGCTTACGTAGAGCAAGTGTAATGATAATTAACAACATACATTGTCCTGTAAACGTCACATTATTTATAAAAGCGTTTGCTTTCTCATTATTCGGAGCTCCGAATTTAATAAACCATCTCTGGTAAAGATTCTAAATATCCATATCCTGTAAACGTCACATTGCCTGTTTAAAATTAAAATACCTTATTTTACTCCTAAACATTATTCTGAGCTTTTAATGAGAGGTTAAAAATAAATAACAACTAAACTTTAATTTAATACAATTTATTTGATTATCCTATAAACGTCACAGTTTTATAAAAATTCAGCTTTTGTTGTACTGTAAACGTCACAAGCTTCCCTGTAAACGTCACAAACTTCCCTGTAAACGTCACCAGTTAAATGCATATCTATTTGATCTATATGATGTTTTTAACAGCTAAACAAGATTAAACAAGATTAAACAATAAATAAACACACAATAGAAAAGAAAAAAGTTGAGTGTTTATTTATAATAAAGTTGCTATAAATAGTTGCAGTTTCACTAAAGTGTTGCTATTATTGTAAAACAATGAAAATAAACAAATGGAGTGAAATGTGGAAACAGCTATTTTAGAAAGAAATCTTGCAACATATGGAACAGAAAATCCAGAAGCACTAATGGATAAGTTTTATCAAGCAGGAAATGAAATGCTTTTAAATCTTAGAAATTTAGTAACTAATCCACAAAATAGGAAAAAGCCTAGAACTTGGGGAGCCATTGAAGCAGCAAAAATGGTAAATATTTCCAATCCTACTTTTAGAAAATTATTAGAAAAGTACAAAGATATTTCAGGGGTTATATCAGAAAAAAAAGAAAATGGCAAAACAACAAATAAATTTACATTAGAGGCTATTAATTTTCTAAGAAATAAAGCTAATACCAGGTATGAAAGACCAAAAGGATCAAAGCCTTTAACTATAGCTATTTCAAATTTAAAAGGTGGTGTAGGTAAGACCGAAACAGCTGTAGATTTAGGTAAAAAAATTGCCATGGAGGGATTGAAAGCGCTGTTACTAGATTTTGATGCACAAGGAACAGCTACTTTAATTAGTTCAGGTTTGATACCAGACTTGGAACTTAAGTATGAAGACACGATAACAAATGCTTTAATTCGCGATCCATCTCTCATTTCTCAAGTTATTTTAAAAACCCACTTTAATGGTTTTGATATTATACCTGCTAATCTTGCTATACAAGATTGTGATCTTATTTTACCAAATGAAAGAGAAAATAATTATGAACAACTTGGTTCTTCTTTTCTCAGATTAAAAAACACACTTAAGTTAATAAAAAATAAATATGATGTTATTTTAATCGATTGTGGGCCAAATTTAGGTTATTTAACATTAAATTCTATTATCGCTTGTGATGGTATGATTATTCCTATTCCACCTAGTATGAATGATTATTCAAGCTTTATCATGTATACCGCAACTTTAAGAAATTTATTTAAAGAGTTACCAGAAAAAAAGTTAGAATATCTTAGAATATTGCTTGCCAAACATACGGGAAGCAATGAGGCGCTCCAAATGGAAAACATGATGAGAGAACAGTTTGGGCGTTATATCCTTACTAACCATATGTGTGAAACAATTGAGGTTGCTAAAGCTTCCAATGAGTTAGGAACAATATACGATATTTCTAAACCTAGAGGTAGTAGGGAAGCACACAGAAGAGCTTTGCAACACCTTAATGATGTTAACATGGAAATTATTGGAAATTTTAAAGAGATTTGGTTTCGTCAATCAGAACAAGAATAGTTGTAGGAGAATATTAATGGATAATAGTAAAAAAACTGTTCATTCCTCGGGACCTTTAGGTATGTTAGTCAGGAGTGGACAAATTAAACCAATAGAAGCTGATAATGAAGATCAGTATGGAAAGACAAGACTTCGTCATGAGTACCGTAATGATTTGGCTCCTTATTTTAAAACGGCAACAGGAGTTGTTTTTAGTGAGAATGAATTGTTTAACGTTGATCCCAAACAATGTGAGCCATGGAAATATGCTAACCGCTTAGATGGTGATATGGGGAATATTCAAGAACTTGTAAGATCCATAAAAGATAATGGACAACTTCAACCAGGATTAATTCGTCCTCACCCGAAGCCATATAATAATATTAAATATGAAGTTATTTTTGGTCGTAGAAGATATGAAGCGTGTTTGCAATTAAATATTCCATTTTTGGTGATTAAGAAAAACATAATTAATATTGAAGAAGCGTTGCTTTATCAAGAAGTAGAAAATCGAGAAAGAAAAGATATAAGTAATTATTCAAATGCAATGCTTTATAAAAAACTTCTTGATAATGGAGTATTTAAAAATGAAAAGGATCTGTCTGACAAATTGAAAATCTCTTTGTCAAAGATATATGATTTAATGGCTTATGCAAAGATTCCCTCGGAAATTGTTAAATTAATTTTAGATATTCATGGATTGTCAAATAATCTTGCGCTAAAAATAGTTTCTATATTAAAAGATTCGCCACAGATGCGTTTAAATTTATTAAAAATCGCTCCAGAGATTGGTGTTACAATCACTTCGCCAGCAAAATTAGAAGCAAATCTGCTCAATGCAACAAAAAATAACAAAGATAATTATCTCATTAAAGCAATAAAGTATAAATCTTCTTTAGGGAAAAAATTATTTACTTTTAAAATAAACCACAAAGGATTACCTTGTATAGTTGTTGATAAAACCATTAGGCATGTTAATTATGAAGAATTATGTCAATATTTGGTTACATATTTAGAAAGGATTATTTAAACAAATAAAGATTAAATTACATTGGGTTTGCACTAACTAAAGTCTTGATATGTTGAGTAGAGGTTAATAATGATATTAAAGGAAACGGATTGTAACTTGGAATTAAAGAAGCATATTAATTTAATACATTGTTCTAATAACTTAACATTGGTACAAAGAAAATTATTTAATGCTTTGCTGTTCAATGCTTACCCAGATCTGGGTTTAAAACGAGAGTTTTGCATAAAAACTAAAAATCTTTGTGAAATAATTGGCTATAAAAGCAATGATTATAAAGGTATTAAAAAATCTTTGTTAGAGCTAATGGTTATAAATATAGAATGGAATGTAGCTGGTAGAGAAACAAACAAATCTGATGATAAGTGGAAAGCAAGTTCAATTCTGGCTGCTGCTCAAATAGAAGGAGGTTTATGTACCTATGAATATAGTTCTGTAATGACGGAACTTTTTTATCAGCCAGAAATTTATGGTCGTATTAATATATCTTTATTGCCAAAATTTAAATCTTCTTATGGTTTGGCGTTATATGAAAATTGTATTAGATATGCTGGGATTCCTCAGACTCCTTGGTTTTCTTTAGAAATTTTCAAAAAATTAATGGGGGTTGACAACAATAAATATGTAATATTTAGGGACTTTAAAAGAAGGGTATTAGATATGGCTGTTGGTGAAGTGAATGAACATTCTCCAATCATAGTTATTCCAGAATTAAAGCGATTTAAAAAGAAAGTAGTAAACATCCGTTTTTTATTAAAATTTAAAACTTACAATAATATTAATAATATTTTACCAGAATATAGCAATAATAATTCTTCTAATGTTAATGATGAATTTAAAAACAATATTTTAGTAGATACTTTGAAAAATAATTTTTGTATGTCTGCTAAAAGCATAGCAAATATATTATCTAAATATGAATTAAATTATATTAATGAAAAAGTAATTCTTATTTTAAATTCTGAAAGTTTTAAGTGTGGTAAAATACGTCAAATATCAGCTTACTTGGTGGAAGCTTTAAAAAATGACTACAAATATCAAAAGCCAACAAAACCATCTGAAAAATATAAATGTGAAGAGCTAGAAATAGAAAAAAATAAAAAATCTGAAAAAATGCGACTTCTATATAGCCAATATATAAGCTCTACAATAAGTGAAAGATTATTGGTGTTTTCCGAGGAAAAAAAACAAATGATTGTTGAACAATTTGAGGTGAGCTTGAAAAGTGGTGCTAAAATAATTTATACATGGTTCCAAAAAAAGAGGCTAGAACATCCTGCAATAAAAGCCTTGTTTAACAATTTTGTAAGAAATTATGAACCAGAAACATTTAAAGATCTGTTAACATTTGAAAAGTTTGAACAAAGTCTGGTTTGATTAATAAATATATAAAGCGTAAATCACTAAAACTGATCCATTAAATGCTGATTTATAGAGGAAAGCATTTAACGGTAGTTATTCAGATTAAATAGTGTTGTTATTGTTGAAATACGTTTATGAGTTGCACAGTTTTGCAGCTGGGATACCTCGTTTTATAACAGATTCTCTTTCTTGGCGAACAATTTGAAGAAAGGCATTAAACTCTTCTTCTGCTGTAAAAATTTTTAACTCAGATGCTGGTTCGGTCATTAAGATCCCTTCCAGGTGATCACATTCGTGCTGATATACTCTAGCTGAAAATCCATGTAATTGTTTCTTAATAAGATTGCCATCAAGTGTATAATAGGATACGTCTATATTTTTCCAGCGAGAAACTTTAGCAAAAGTAAGCGGTATAGAGAAACAACCTTCCCAACCTTCTTCTTTTATGGTTTCATTATTAACATAAGTTGGGTTAATCATAATTTCTAAATCATTTACATCACATGTAAAGCTACAAATAATAATACGCTCGTTAACACCTATTTGTGGAGCTGCAAGTCCTGCTGCTTTACCTTTGGTTTTTATGATTTCTATCATTCTTGCAATAGTATCTTTAGAAGTTGAAAGTAAAGGTAAAGAAACTAATAATGATTTTTGTTTTAAAGTTAATAGCTGGATATGATTTTGTACGGTAAAAATTTGTATAGCTGTTTTAACGATTGATGGCATTGAAATCTCCATAATTTCTTTAGTATTTGCTATTAATAATAGCCTTGATTTTAAGGGTTGTCTATCTTTATTTGGCTTGTAAATATAGTAATAATGCAATTAATAAATATTTTTTAAGGTTTTAAGAACTCATAAGAATATTTGGATAGTTTACCGTAAATATATAGTGGTTCCTCCAACGATTTAAGAGATATAATAGAAGAAATAGCTAAGCATATTGTTACGTAAGAAATATAAATAGGATCTAGCTTTATAAACCAATTAGATAAAAACGGAGAAATGCTAGAGATAATAGCTGCTGGAATAGTATAAAAAATAGCATAAGTTATACAGCGTGATTTTGTTGGTAGTGATTCTGCAATAATGGTGGGAGTTACAGAAAAATATGCACCACAAGAAATAGCTAATAACATGGCAACTATTAAAGTAGTATAATTGGGGATAGATTTAAGCGATTGAAAGAATGGGATAGATAACGCAGAAATAGTTAAAATGGAATGGCTTATTATAGTTTTCCTTCCTATTTTATCTGATAAAAATCCAAAGATCGGTATAGATAGTATAACCAAAAAAGACATAATATATTGTATATGTTTAAATATTGCTAAAGAATTTGTTTGTTGTTTTAAATAACCATTACCAATAATAAAAACAGTATAGGAAATGAAACTTCCAAAAGACACGATAAAAAATATAGATACAAATAAAGCTTTATTATTACATATAAACGATTTTGATTCATTAAACAGAGATGTTTTTTCTTCACTACAATAGTTGCAAAGTAAAAAGTCTATAGTTTCGTTGGTTTTTTTTCTGATCCAATATCCGAACCACCCGAAACAGAAAGAAAGTATAAATAAAACTCTCCATAACTGTTCAGAAAGATCTATTTTACTAATATGTAGGCTATAAATGGAGGTAGCAGTTATAGCAAGCAATATACCTATGTGTTGACCAAAACAACAAAAACTAGATAAAAATCCTTTTGCTTTAGGAGAAGAATGTTCAAGTAAAAATGAAATAGATGTTCCTTGTTCTCCGCCTAATGATACCCCTTGAAGAAATCTTAAGATTATCAAAAACAATGTAGAAAAAAAACCTAACTTTTCATAAGAAGGAATTAAACCAATCATTCCTGTGCATACCCCAGACATTAAAATAGAGCTCTCTAAACTTAATTTTCTTCCTTTTAGATCTGCTAAATACCCAAAAATTAATCCTCCTATCGGTCTGGACAAAATAGTGGTTAATATGAAAATTAATTGAGTCCAAAGAAAAGCATTTTTAAAATGTATATCAAAAAAATGCTTTGATATATGGTTAGCTAGTAATTGGTAAATTATAAAGTCATACACTTCAAAACAATTACCAAAAGTTGCACAAATTACCAATTTTAGTTTATTCATATTTTTGCTCTTAGATTGCCTAAACATTGTTTACAGCAAGAAAAATTCTTGCATGAGGGTTTAAATTGCTTATTGTACTAAAGTAACTACCATTTAGTTTTAGGGAAAACATCTCACAAAACATTGGTAAAGCTACTTTTTCAACAAAACTGGCAATTTTATATAGATATTTAATGTTTTCCAAGTAATAATTATTAATATCTTTATTTGTCCTTTTCGTAGCAAAAGAAATAGAAATTGTTTGATCTTTATCACCAGCGTAAAGCGATATTGCAGAAGTAAAACCAAAATTATCCATTTTTTTACACTTTAGTTCATAAAATTTATTGTTATCAAAAGTATCAATCCATAAAAATGGTTTATTAGATGAAAAAACAGCAAAAGAAAACGATTTGTCATGCATAAATAAAGGACTGTTAATAATGTTTAGTTCCACTGGTGGCTTAGTTGATAGCAAAGCTAATTTGTTAAATTTAATTAACTTGGCACTTATATAATCAATTATCATTCCAGAAGATAAAAAACATTCTAATTTCTTATAAAACTCATATCTAAATTTAAATGACCAATCGTTTATTTTGTGAATTGTTTCAGGATAATCTATTTTGTTGTAGAGATTTTCTTCCATGTTATTTTTTCCATTATTGATGCTGAGGCAATTGAAGTTCTTATTAAGCGAAGTTTCATCTCATCATTTGATTCAAGTTGAGCAATATCATTTATGATACCATATAAGAAATCATAAATTGATCCTAATAAGTCATCATCTAATTTAATATCTAAAATATTTGTAAAAATACCTTGAAATATTTCTCTAATAAATATTTTTTTTATTTCAAAAATTTTTAGTGACGAATCGGTAAAAACATCATTAAGACCAAATGCTAGCCATCCAGGAGATACTTTTAAAAACTCAGCTATTTTAATAATTTTGTTAAGATCTGGAGTTGCTTTGCCAGTTAAATATTTTCTTATAGTTTGAACAGATACCTTTAAATGCTTAGCCAAAGGAGAAGTTTGAACACCAATTGCAGATACTGAAGAACCTAATCCGCGTTTCATTAAAGCTTCTTTCAATCTTTCTGTAATATTGCAATTAATGTTATCCATTTCTCCCACCTTATTTTTATTGTCTTTAAATGTAAACAAAAAAAACTAATAGATCAAACTGATATATTTTTTGTAAACATACTTGATCTTTTGGTTAACCTTTGTTAACCTTAAGTTAACAAATATATATAGAATTTGATCAGAATAACTTTATTATGTTTTTTATTTTGATAACAAAGATCTGAATATTAACAGTTAATGGAATAACATTCTTATGGTAGAGAATAAAAATATAATAGATCTAAGTAACCAGCTTAAATTGAGTAGGGCAGGGTTTTTTATAAAAACTATACGAGGAACACAAAATTCCAAGTACAAAAGTATTACTAATCTTGAGCAAATTATCATCCATTCACTAAAAGACATTATAAAAGTAATTTACAAAAAAATATCATTATGTTTATAAAACAGCAGAAATTTTCAAAAATTTTATTTTTAAAGGAGCAAAAGTATCATGATAGATAAATCTAAATTTTTATCCACGCCACCTACAACAGATTTTTTAAAATTTCATATTATTGAAAATACTGACGCAACGACAACTTTTTCTGCAAAAATCTTAAGTTTTATACCGTGCCGTTAACACACTGAAAACATTATTTTGATTGCAATATATTCGTTTAAGAAGTTGGTTGTAAAGTTTAAATAAAAAAAGGAGTGCAAAAATGATCCGTAAATTTAAATTTCAAACTAATCAAGTTTTATCATTCGTAGCGTTATTAGCTTTATTATCAGTAGCTGTTGATGCTAATGCTATGGAAGGAACTAAATTAACCGAACCAGTAACTACGTTTTTAACTGATAATGTAATTAAAAATGTTGGTGCAGTTGGAGTGTTAGCAGCTACGATTTTAGGGGCAGTTGCTGCTTTCGGACAAAAGATCTCTCAATTTATTTTAAACAACTTAGGTTATGTCGCATATATAGCATTTGGTGCCACATTATCTACTGGTGCATTAAAGCTAGCAGGTATGACTATTTAAGAACTTTGGTAATTTTAACGGATTAAAATATGGACACTAAAGAATTAATGATCCCAGGGCACTTAGATGAACCGCAACGCTATTTTATTTTCACTAAGGGGCAATTAATGCTAATTATTTTTCCAACCATTAGTGGGTATTTTAGCTTTCAAGGCTTGGGATTGTTAATGGGATTAGGGTTTGGGTTAACTGTTATTAAAGTAATAGCAGGACTTAAAATGCGGCATGGCAAAAATTTTTTGTTAAGATGGTGTTATTGGAATTTACCGCAACGTTTTTTATTTTATAACATGTATGTGGCTTTACCTGAAAGTTATATAAGGGAGTTTATTGGTTAATGTTGCAAACTATTTATGCAGATAAAATTGCTAAATTGATTAAAAAACGTAATCTTTTAACCTTAGGTTTAGTAAGCGCAGTTTTTATTAATATTATTCAAGCTTTAACAGTTACTTATTTAGTAAGAAATAGTAAAGTAATTTTAGTGCCGCCGACAATTAAAGAAGAAATGTGGGTAAGAGCCAAAGAAGTATCTGAAGTATATTTGCGTGACTTGACTGATTATTTTGTAAATATGGTGCTTAATGTAACTCCAAGCTCGGTATTAGGTAAAACCGATTTAATTTTACAACATGTACATCCTAAAGGATATGGGGATATCAAAGAGCAATTGATAAAAGACGCCGAAATTATCAGAACCAAAAGTATTACTCAATTTTTTGTGCCAATGAGTTATGAAATTAATGCTAAGCAATTAACCGCTAAAGTGACAGGGGATCTAACCACCTTAGTTGGGCAGGAAAAAATCAATCAAGATCTCACAGTGTTTAAGCTTAAATACGCTTTAGAACAAGGAAAATTATTGATTGTAGATTTTGTTAAGGAGTCAAGTGATGCATAAAATAATCATAAGCCTAATTATAGGATTAAGTTTATGGCAAACTGTCTCTGCTAAACAAACCAAATATTATGATCCCCAAAAATTATTAAACTTTAATATTGCTAAACAAGAACTTACGCATATAGCAGTAGATAATGATCGGATCATAGGGCTTAAAATGAGCAACGATCTTTTGGAGGTTGAGCAAAATGATAAATCTGGTGATTTGTTTGTTAGGGTTAAATCAGAAGTAGAGGATCCTATTACTTTATTTATAACCACTGAACAAGGTAGAACTATTGGGTTACGCTTGACTCCTAAAAATATTGCAGCTGACAGCATTATGATTAAGTTTAAAGAGGAAGCTCTGAATGAAGAATTAATTCAAGGAGATAGTAATACTCGGGAACAGCAAATAATTCAGGTATTAAAATCGTTGGAACAAAATACCCAAGATGTAGAAGTTGTTGCTCGCCTACCAAAATCAATTAAAAATTTAAAAGTAGTATCAGCTACTCAATATGAATATTCTCCACTTAAAGGACAGTGGTTTGTTTTAAAAAACACCAGCAACAAACCAATGGTATTGGAAGAGTCACAATTTAATGGATCTAAAGTTTTAGCCGTTGCTTTAAGTAAAGTAAATCTATCTCCAAATGACAATGTTGAATTATATGTAATTAAGGAATTAGATTAATGGATGCAGCACGAGTTACTCGTTATAAACAATTAGTCGTAATTGTTAGTGTGATGATAACAACTTTTGTAGTTGTATGCTTATTTTCTAGTTGGTTAAAGAGTCGTGAGATAGAACATTCAATGGGCAATACTACTAAAATGAACCTCCCAAGCGCTGCTAGTTCCGATCTACAAAGTTTATGGGTGCAAAAATTAGAATCTAAACATAAAGCTCAAAAGGAAGAACTCCAAGCAGTTGGACAACAAGTGTTAGCACAAACTACCGAACTTGCTAATTTTAAAACCGAAATTACTAATATGTTAAATGAATTTAAACAACAATTAACTGAAAAAGGATCACAAGTTTCCAATGTTGAACCGCAAAATTTTGAGGAAAGTCTATCCAAGGATCCATGGCCCGCAAGTAATAAGATCAACCAATCCAATTCTTATGCGCAAAATAATTTTACGGTAACACCTGAAAATTCCAAGCCAATAGCTGGAATTGTTTCGCATCAATTTACTTTGCAAGGAGAGGCAAAAACTCAACCAAAGGTAGGGGAGTATTTACCAGCAGGTTCCTTTGTTAAAGCAATTATTTTAGGTGGTTTAGATGCGCCAGCTGGGGTAACTGCACAATCCGATCCTAGACCTGCATTACTTAGATTAGTGGATTTAAGTGTTTTACCGAATAAAGCTCGGCATAATATTAAAGATTGTCATGTAATTGTAGCTGGATTTGGGGATGTATCTAGTGAGCGAGTTTATCTGCGTACTGAGAGATTAAGTTGCACTTTAAAAAATAGCAGAATTTTTGAACAAAAGCTTAAAGCATATGTTGCTGGTGAAGATGGTAAAGATGGATTGCGTGGGGCGGTGTTGCGAAGAGAAGGAGATTTATTATTTAACTCCTTTATCTCTGGTGCTATTTCTGGTTTTGGCAAGAGTATGAAACAATCATTAGGGATCACATCTACTTCCCCATTAGGTTCTACTAAAACTATGGCCGGCCAAGATGTCATGAAAAGCGGATTATATGGTGGAGTGGGTGAAAGTGCGGATAGTTTAGAAAAATATTTTATTCAACGTGCGGAACAAATGCAGCCAGTAGTACAAATTTCAGCCGGCAGGGAGGCAACCATTATTCTTTTAGAAGGAGTAGAGCTAAATGTTAATCAAACTAATTAAAGGGTTAATTTCAAGTAGTACTTTATTGTTTTTAATCAGTTGTGCTGGAATTAATGGTAAATTTGATTGTCCATCTCAAGCAGGTATTTATTGTAATAGCGTTAGTGAAGTTAATGATTTAGTAGATCGCGGTAAGTTACCATTTAAAAAAGTAACTAAATCTAAAAAAACCACCGCCATTGCGCCTTTAATTAATAGATCGAGATTTTTAACTACAGGCCAAGATGTTGCTATAACTTCAGCAAGAGGAGTAAGGCGAATACCCGAAAAAATTTTAACTGTGTGGTTAGCACCGTTTGTTGATAAAGCTGGACATTATCATGCAGGCTCTTATTTAACCGCAGTAATTAAACCTGCTAGATGGATCTAATTAGGAATTCTTATGAATGTTTTACATAAAATTAGCAGTAAATTACAACAATGGTTAGATGGTGACGATCCTGATCGTTGGATCAGCGATGGCCCAACTGCTAATGAATTAACTAAAAATTTAAATAATTATTCATTAAGCTCAAAATTGCCCTATGTATCATTCGATCAAACCTCTGGTTTGTACCATAATGCTGGCACTATGGGGTTTGTCTTAGAATGTGCGCCATTAGTGGGATGTGATTTGTTAATTCAACAAACGTTGGTCGAAATTTTTACTAATGCTATGCCAGAAGGCGCAATTGTCCAGATCTTATTATATGGTTCACCTAAAATCGGCACTACTTTAGAAGAATATTGTGTGGCGCGATCTGGTAGTAGCGATTTACACAAAATTACTGCCAGAAATTTAGCTCTGTATTTAAACCAAGGGGCATTAAATGTGCTTTTCCCTAGAAAACGCTTTTTGATCAAAGATTTTAAAGTATATATTAGTGTGATTGTTGATAACGATTGTCTAAAAACTGCAACTAGTAAATTAGAACAAACCAAAATGTATATGCTGAGTTCTTTAAATAATGCCAATATTAGTTGTGTAGAAGTACCACCAGTAGAGCTTATTCGGTTAGTGCGGGAATTAACCAGTAGTTCTGAGCAAAGTACTTTACCTGAAGATGTTGACTATGATCCAAGTCAACCATTAGCTAAACAAATGGTATCAGCATTTAATCATTTATTAGTAAAATCAACCGGTATTCAGCTAGGACAAAAAACTATAGTTAAAGTATTAAGTGCTGAGAATTTTCCTAAAATAGCCACTCAAGAACAAATGGTAAATACGATTGGGAATGTATTTGGTCGCAGTGGGCAAATTAGTTGTCCATTTTTATTTGCATGTAATTTATATTTTCCTGATCAAGTAAAACAGCATACCCAAGCATTAGTGCAAGCTTTTCGTTGGGAAAGATTAGCAACCAGTGTTCTTGGAAAATGGGTGGGGGTTGCTAAAGATGCGCATGCTGATTGGCAACATGCAATTAACCGAGTAGATCAACATGGAGATAAATGGGTTAAATGTCAATTTTTAATAGCATTATATACAGATCCAGAACATGCATTAGAAGAAGTAGTAAAAGTCCAAAATAATTTTAATAATTTAGGCTGGAAAAAATTAAGTTTAGCCGATCCATTAAGTTTTCCGTTATGGTTAAATTGTTTACCAATGAACCACCATCCATTAATGATGCTCGATGCCGAAAAGTTCAATTTAACTAAATTGGTGTTAGGTTCTAATGGGGCATCGATAGCTCCACTGCAAGGTGAATGGAAAGGCACTCCTAAAACTCCAATCTTACTGTTTGTTGGCAGAAATGGGCAATTGATGCCATGGAGTCCGTTTGCTAATGAACGTGATGGCGGTAATTTCAATATTTCAGTTACGGGCAAACCAGGAAGTGGTAAATCATTTTTAATGCAGATGATTGAACATTCAGTACATTCTTTAGGTGGGCAAGTATGGGCAATTGATGAAGGTTGTTCCCATCAAAAAACTTGTGAATTATTAGGTGGACAAATTATTGATTTTAAACAACGAGATCTATGTTTTAATCCATTTACTAATATTAAAGTATTAACTGATAGTCATACTCAATTATTAGTACCGATGATAACCAATATGGCATTACATCAACGAGCAGCCACTGAATTAGAACAATCATTTATTGAAGAAGCCGTAACTATTTCTTGGGGTAAATATGGTGCTGATAATTCAATTACTAGAATTGCAGAAATATTATTAGCTAATAAAGAACAAATTGCTCGTGATTTAGGGCAAATGTTATTCCCTTATACTAAAAATGGTCGCTTCGGCAAATATGTTGAAGGTCGCTCCAATATTGATTTTACTAATCCTTACACAGTGTTAGAGCTCGGTGAATTAAAGCAACACCCATCATTGCAAACAGTAGTCATGCTAATGTTTATTAATCAAGTTACTTTAGCATTAAATGGTGATCGTTCAATTCCTAAATTATTATCTATCGATGAAGGCTGGCGACATTTATTTACCCCACATACCGCCCAATTTTTAGATGAAGCATCGCGTACCGTACGTAAACATGGAGGAGCTGTGATGACTGGTACTCAAAGTTTAAAAGATTATTATACTCATCCAACCGGGGTTGCGATCTTAAATAATTCTGATTGGTTGTTAGTATTTAACCAATCAGGAGCAGCAGAGGCTTTAGAAAAAAGGATTTCAATGAATCGCCATAAACAACAAATGTTAGAGAGCGTAACTACTTCATATGGAGAATATTCAGAAGTATTTATTCATGGATCGTTTGGCTATACAGTTGGCAGATTTATTGTTGATCCATTTACTAGAATTTTATATTCATCTAAACCTGAGGAATATACAGCAGTAGATCAGTTGCGTAAAAAAGGTTATTCCTTAATAGATGCAGTTGGGATGGTTGCGGGAGTTTCATTATGATGATTTGGCGTGCCATTATTAAAAAATTTACTTTAGAGCGATTAACTATGTTTAGCTTATTTTGGATCATGAATATAGTTGTTTGGATTGCGATCTTGAGTCTTTATCATGATAAACATCAAAAGGCAAAAATTGTAAAAGCGGATTTAACTTTAATTGCTAAAAATTATATTAATCGAGAATTGTTAAAAGTCCACGGTAAGGAAGAAGATTTAAAACCAGAATATTTAAGTTTTATGAAATCTGCCAAGAGTACTATTGAACAACTTGCCAAAGAAAAAGGCTGGATCATTTTGTTGCATGAAGCAACTTTAGGAGGAGTGATAGATGTTACGCCGTATGTGGAGCAAGCGATTATTAATAATTTATAATCATCCTAATTTAGTAAAGCATTTAATTGTGGCGCCAATCTTAGTTATTAGCACCTGGAGTCTTGGAACATTCTTAGGCTTGAATATTGGATCTAATGTTTACGGTAGTGTGCCTTATAAATGGTTTATTACGCTTAAACGGATCGGTAATTTAAAGCATGGACAATATGTGATTTTTCAACAAACAGTAAATGGTACCCAAGGATTATTAGTCAAGAAAATTATTGGAGTGCCGGGTGATCAAATTACAATCGATCAGGATGATTGTTGGGTAGGGGACAAATATGTGGGCAAAGCTAAAAAGTTTTCTAAAGAAGGTAACAAGCTATATCCTATGCAGATTAAGGTTATTCCACAAAAGCAATATTTTGTGGCAGGCACCAGCCCTGATTCATTTGATTCGCGTTATCAAGAAATTGGGCTTATTGCAGAGAGTAGGATTTTATTTAGGGCTTTTCCTCTTTGGTAATCAAGCAATTGCAGCAGTATTGCCGAATATTGGTAAAGTTTATGAAATTATCGAGGAAGATGTCATAGAATTCATGGAGCATAAATTGCAAAAACTAGCTAAAAATGGTGAATTAACCAAAATTAACGAAAAATTCAAACAAGATGTAATAAGATCGATTGAAACTCCCAAAGAGGTAGTTGGAATTAAACACACAGTTATTCCTAAAAAATTTTATTATGATCCAACGGTTACATCCCCTATGGACCTTAGAGATCTTTCTGGTCGAATATTTCATCATCAAGGCGATCGGGTAAACCCATTAGACACCGTTAATTTAATGAGTGATTTAGTTTTTATTGATGGTAATAATCAAGCACAAATCAAATGGGCACTGAATGAAGAGACGCTTCATCAAAATCCGTTAATGATTATTTTAGTTAAAGGTAAACCGATCGAATTAATGAAAAAATTACAACGAATAATTTATTTTGATCAGTATGGACAAATTACTAAAAAATTAGGTATTACCCAAGTGCCGGCAAGAGTAACTCAACAAAGCAATAAATTATTAATTGAAGAATTGAAAGTGGATTGAAAATGCAACCTTATAGTTGGTTTGGAAAAATAATTATAATTAGTATTTTGTTGCAAAGTACCGCTGTTGCTAAATGTCAGGGTAGATTTGTTAATCCCATAACCGATGTTTGTTGGCGGTGTATGTTTCCGTTGACGATTGGGAGTATTAAATTACCTGGTTTTGATTTAAAAAAAGCTCCTGATCTCTTGAAAAGTGATCGACCATCTTCCCCAGTTTGTTATTGCTCGACACCATTTCCAAGAGTTGGGATCACAGTATCTTTTTGGGAACCAGTTAGATTAGTTGATGTAACTCGCATTCCATTTTGTTTTACTAGTTTGGGTATATCATTAGATCCAGGACTTAAAGTGTTAGGCGGAGGCAGTGATGCTGCAGTTTCTGGGGAGAATGTTAGTTTTTATCATGTGCATTGGTATATTTATCCGTTAATTGCTTGGTTGAATTTATTAATTGATGCAATTTGCTTAGATTCTCAAGGTTTTGATATTGCGTATATTACCGAGTTAGATCCATTATGGAAAAATGATATATTAGCTGCGATTTTAACTCCGGAGACAGTATTATTTGCTAATCCTATCGCACAAATGGCGTGTATGGGAGATTGTGCTGCTGCAACTGCTGGATTACCACTAGATTGGTTATTTTGGTGTGCAGGTTGTCAAGGTTCAGTTTATCCATTATCTGGTCATGTGCAAGCGCATGTTAGTGGAGTACAAGCAAGCTTACTATTAACTGAAAGAATGACATATAAATTGCATCGTCAAGGTTTATTATGGGGAACTATTGGTAATCAAGGATTATGTAACAGCTATCCAATGCCGATTTGGCGTAAATCACAGTATCGTACTCAAATGACGTACCCAATTCCAGGAGTTGGATCGGATCCATTTCCATGTAACCCAATGGGTAGAAGTTCGATTTTATATGAATCTGGCAAGGAATTTCCGGTTAAAGGTGAAGATTTTGCTTGGCTGATTTTTCGTAAGAGGGATTGTTGTGCACTTTAAAAAATTTATAGAGAACAATTAATTATGCAGAAAATAATATTATTAGTAATTATGTTGTTAGCATCAATAGCTAATGCTTGTGAACCCGCAATTGATTTAGAAGTAAATGAAAATATAACGCCAACAAATAACAATCCTAGTTTAATAGTTTTTGTCTCATTAGGTATGCCAAAACATAGTTTGCAACAATGGAACCTGCAAGTTACTAAAGCTGGAGGGGTATTGGTATTGCGAGGATTTGTCAACAATTCAATGAAACAAACAGTTAAGAAAATTACTGAAGTTTTAGGTAAAGAACCACAAGGTGGATTTTCAATCGATCCAGAAAAATTCAAACAATTTAATATTAAAGTAGTACCAACGGTTTTAGTTGCGAGTAACGATAATTCTTTTGATAAAGTTAGTGGAGATGTTAGTTTAACTTATGCCTTAGAAAAAATTGTTGCTGATGGTGAACATGGAAAAGTGGCTGAAGTATGGTTGAAAAAATTACAAGGTTTGCTATGAAGATTTTTTTATTGATCTCTTGGGTAAATATTTTATTTTTTACAATCTTATATGCTAACCAAGCAATCGCTTTATCTGATCAAGAAATCGCAATTGATGCGCTAAATAATCTACCAAAGATTAACACTGAAAATCTAACTAATCATCCGGATTTTAAAGAGATGTTAACCCATGATTTTAATGATAATCACAATGCTTTATCTTTAATTAAAGAAAGTAAATCTAAAAAAAATACCGGCAAGCAATTATCTAATGATTTAAAAAAACAAGCTCAATATTTAGAGCAACAATCAAGTCGTTTGAATGAACAGCAAATTGTAGCAAGTAGTAAAAGTATTAATGAAGATTTAACTCCAGTTGAAATTGTGAATAAAAACTTATTAGATTTAGAAACTATCCCAAATGCGATAAATCCTGCAACAAATGCTGCATTTGTTGCATTAGATCAAGATGATGATAAGTTACAACAAACTCTTGGGATCGGTGAACATGAGCAAACTGCTTTGCGAGCACAATATGTGGAAAATCTCCAAACGGCAATTGATCAAGAAGAATATTATATGGGATGTAGCACTACATTATTGTCGCCAGAATTTACTTGTGCTAAATCTTTAGCAATTAATGTGGAAAAAGACCCAGTTGTTTTGAGAAAATTAATAACTACATCTTTTAGGGTGCATAGTTATAACAGTTCTCAAATAGCAGTTAATTTCCAACATGGAAATTATAGATTAATTAGTGGTGGCAATGTTAGTTTTTCTATATCTGATAGTTTGGGTGCGGAATTTGGGGCAAATACTATAGTTTTACTTAAAGTTCATCAACCATTAGCTGAAGAAGGTTGCCATAATAATTTAAATGCGGCTCCAACTTTTGAAAATGGCTTTACTGCAACTTATAGTAATTATCAACCAGGAACTGATGATTATCATTGGTATAGTAGTTCTAAAAAGAAAAAAAGAGCTAAAAATAAACGTAATTTATATCGTGGCGCTACCTTGCAATATGAATTTGTGAGTGCGCAACCGCCAAAAATTATTAATGAAGGTTGGGAAGGTACTTGTGGTGAATTAGAAGATTTAACTGTATTACAGGAATGTAAATTAATTGATGAAGTTTGTATTGAAGGTGAAGACACTCGAAAGTTTGGCAAACAAGCGCCATATTTAGAAGTTAAACGTCCTTGTTGGAAAAAACGTTTAACTTTTCATTGTAATATACCACAGGGTGATAATGATTGTGATCGAATTCCGAGTAATTGCATTAAAACTGGTAGTGAATTTAAAGAATTTATTGGACAAAAAGCGGTTGAAATTCACAACTTTAAATGTATTAAAAATCATGAGTTTACCAAATCTAATCTAACTAATAATGGTTTTAAAGCGGTTGATGCAATTTCATATGAAAAAAATACTGATTTTAAAGATGCGGTTGCAGGACTAAGTTTAATTAAAGAAATATCCCAAGATGTGCGTCAAGAAGGTTATGGTAGTCATGGTAATTTTTTTAATGGTCGAGCGATGCATTGTACTTGCAAACCTAAAAATTGTTGCAATGATGAAAAAGGTTTTTGGCGTAAAATGACTGGCTGCAAAAATGAAGAAATTCAATTGGCAGAGCAGCTTAAAAATGGTAATTGCCATTTGGTTGAAAAATATCGGGTTAAAAATTCGTTACTCCAAAAAATTGGGCATGTTTATAAGCAAGGATATTGTTGTTATCAATCAAAACTTTCTAGAGTGATCCAAGAAGGCGCTAAATCACAATTAAATCGTCATTGGGGAACAGGGGAGATCCCACAGTGTGAGCCTTTAAATGTTAGTGATTTAGAGCGCATTGATTGGTCTAAAATTAATTTCAATGAAATTGCTGGGGACTTTGTTAAAAAGGCACAGCAATCTAATCTAAGTGATTCGTTACTAAATGCAGTTAGCAATAATTTAACTCAAATTACTAATAAGATCCAAGAAGATCATCAACAACAATTACCAGAAACGCCTTTAAGGAAAGAACAAACTAAATATTTAGATCAATTATCGCAAAAAATTGCTAATGAAACTTCCAGGCGCAAATTACATCAAGCGACTAAGAAAAAGCAAGCAGAGGTGGTAAATGAAAAAAAGTAGATTTATTTTCATGTTAATCTTTAGTTTGTGGGTTGATGGTGGATTTGCTAAAACTAATTCTTGGTTAGAAAGTCATGAGCAAGGTTGGCATTGGTATCATGATCCAAAAATCATTAATAAAAAAACTCCAGCACCAACACCGCCAAGTGTCAACCAATCAAGTGATCCACTAGAAGAAGTTAAATTATATAAAGAAAAATTAGAGAGATTACAATCTGCAGCTATTATGCGCCCAACTATAGAAAATGTTCATGCCTACCTTAAAGCACAAGTTGCGGCAACCGAACGAGCTAGTTATTTCAGTGTGGTATGGAATGAAGTATTACGTCGTCATCCAGAACTAGATTATAATGTGCAATTTCCAGCAACCCAATATGCTAGAAATATTTATTTAGATTCTGAAAAAGAGCAATTAGATCTATTAATGAAACAATTTAGTAAACAGTATGGATTTATATTGTTTATTAAAGGTAATTGTAAGTTTTGTCATGCCATGGCGCCAATTGTTGAACGAGTTGCTAAAGAATATGGAATTTATGTTACCTATAGATCTTTAGATGGTGGGTTTATGGCTAATTTACCAAATCAAGTTAAAGACAATGGGGTAGCAGCTAGGATGCAAATTACTCAGGTGCCAGCATTAGTAGCAGTCGATCCCAATCGAGATCAATGGTTTCCAATTGTATTTGGAGCAGTCAGTGAAATTGAGTTAAAAGAACAGATCCAAGCACATCTTGAATATCTGGTAGCTCAAGATCAAAAAGTTAAAACCACCATAGCCAGATTAAATCCAGGAGAACCAAATGCACAAATTGATCTTGCTAATTAGTTTGTTTTTATGTTTATCAATTAGTAACGCTAAGGATAAGAATGTTGCAGATAGTATGCAGGATTTTTATAACCGAATTGGTGGAACTAGTAATGTAACTCCTGCTGGTAGTTATGCTGGACAAATGTCTGGTCATTATACTTTAGGTGGAGTTTCAACTCGTAGTCATTCAGAAAGTTTTCAACCGTTTAGTATGACAGGTCCTGGTATTCGGATGGGTTGTGGTGGGATTGATTTGCATATGGGGGCAATGTCTTGGATCAAAGCTGCAGAATTTAAACGTCTCTTACAAAGTATTACAACTAGTGGAATGAATTATGCTTTTATGATTGGATTTGAAACCCTGTGTCCCATGTGTAAAAAAACGATGGATCAATTAAATAAAATTTCCCAAGAGTTATCGCAATGGAATATTGATTCTTGTAATACAAGTGCTGCTTTAATTGGTGGGATTTTACCAAAAACCGAAGCTATTCAAAAAGTAGTTTGTGAAAATTTAAGTGATGACAAAGGTGCTTTAAATGATAGAGCTCGAAGTCGACAAATGTGTGGAGTAGGAGGTGCATCAGATCGCTATTTACAAGAAGCAAGGACTAAAGATGATGAACGTTCTAAAAAATTTAGAGATTATTTAACTAATAAAGGTAATTTAGCTTGGATGATCTTGTTTAAAAATAAATTTTTGGAAAAAAATTCAGCAGAAATTAAAGAGTTAATGATGACTTTATCTGGTAGTATTATTGTAAATGATCAAAATGATGGGGCTCACCATAAATGGCTTCCGTCTAAAGCTCATGAACCTAATTTGCTAAATAGTCTAATGTATGGCGGGGTACATAAATCTAAAATCTATAAATGCGACACTTATGATCGCTATGGTTGTTTAAATCCTAGCTATAACAAAGATTTAACGATCCCAGAAAATCAAGCTTTTGTGGGTAAAGTAAAAAAGATTTTAGCGTCAATTCAAACTAAAGTGCGATCAGATCAAGGCGCTTTAACCAATGAAGAAATAGAGTTAATCAATACTGCCAAAATTCCATTATTAAAAGCTATTAATGTGCAAACTGCTTACTCGTTTGCCGGTGAAATTATTAAATTGGAAGATTATGCAGAGTTAATTGCCAGAGATTTACTGGAAGATTATTTAATAGAGCTGTTAGACACTGTTCAAGCAGGAGCTAGAACTATAGCAGCTCCAGATCAAGTAATTAGTGATTTTATTAATAGTATTCAAGATGTTAGACAACGGATCATGTATTTAAAAAATCGTGATATAAAGCGGATTAACCAAGCATTAGATTTAGTGCAAAAAGTCCAACTCTTGGAAAAAATGTTAGCTGGAGAATTTTCTGCTGATTTAGCACGTTCTATTGATTGGGCGGTAGGGAGACGATAAATGCAAGCTTATGAAATTATCACTTATGGTGGAGGCGATGTACTAAATGGGGTATTTGAAGCTATTGCTAGAATGCGAAATGTTGGGCAAGGCAGCGTAATTAGTGGTTTAATTATTATTGCAGTATTATGTGGCTACATTAAAACCATGTTCACTAATGCGCTGGATAGCAATATTAATTCATCCATCAGATGGTTAGTTACTGTGATTATTTTTTTAAGTTTTATGTATGTGCCAACTGTATCTGTCGTGATTTGTGATAAAACTATCAATCAAAGTCGGCCAATTGCTAAGATCCCATTAGGAATTGCATTATTAGCTAGTGTTACCAGTCAAGTAGGGCATTTATTAGCCCAAGAATTTGAAGATCAATTCAATATTCCTAAAGAAAGCCATAGGCGTTACACCAAATATGGTACCTTGTTTTCATCATCATTGATTCATGCAGCTAGTCAATTTGAAATAGTAAGTCCTAGGATTGAAAGAAATTTCAGGAATTTTGCGCGGCAATGTGTGCTTTATGATGTCAGAATTGGTGCGCATTATACTTTGGATGATTTAGTTTATGCCAACAATGGTTGGAAATTAATTAAAGAAAGAACCTCATCTCTTCGGATGTTTGACTACCATGATGGTATAGCAAATCAAGTGGTTACTTGTAAAAATGGAGCACAAAAATTAGATCAAGATTTAACTAAAGAGGCTGAAAGACATACTAAAGTATTTAATTGGAGATTTTTTGCTAAAGCAGATCAACCGACAGGTAATGATGAGTTTTCAATTAAAAAATCACAATTAGCACAAAATTATTTAACCAGTCAAATTCCTGGCGCGCATGGGTTTTTAACTAAAATGTCTGGTAATGCCACAGATATTTTAAAGCAACACATGGTGAGGAATGCTATAAAAGACTCTGTGATTAAAAATGCTCAAATTGTTGGAGCGAATGCTGCAGCTCAAGGTTTTGCAATTGCCAGAGCACAGGAGCATCAACGCAATACTTTTCAGATCATTGGTAGTTTTGCTGCAAAGAATTTACCAGAGCTTAGTATTTGTATGCAAGCTATTTTGTATGGCTCCAGTATGTTTATATTTTTATTGGCGGTACAACCTGGTGGTTTTGCTACTTTAAAACGCTTTATGGGGATCGTAGTTTGGATCCAATCATGGCCACCACTCTTTGCGATAGTAAATTATATTCAAACTGAGAAATTACGCTCAGCAACATTAGCTGCCGCTTCATATGTTGATCAAGCAGGAAATGTAGCGTCTGGGTGGAATTTATTTACATCACCTGCGATTGTACAAGCTAATTTAGATGTAGCGAGTTATGCAGGATTTTATTCAATGCTAGTGCCAGTAATAGCGATTTCTTTAGTGCAAGGGGTTTCTTCCTTTTTAACTTTAGCTACCCATATTGGTGGTTTAACCCAAAGTAGTGCAAGCCATGCAGCTGAGGAAGCAACTACGGGTAATTATAGTTTTGGTAATGTAAATGCCGATAATTATAGCGGAAATAACACTAATGCTAATCACTATAATACGGCAGCTCAATTTGCAGCTAGACGTTCTGATTGGGAATTAGCAAGTGGATCTACATTAACAGCTACGGGCGATGGTAGCCTAGCCTTAAATCAAATGACTGGCAGTTCACAATTAATGACATCGGTTAGATTAAATGATTTATACTCAGCAAGTATCCAGAGGCAATCACAAGAAGCCCAAACGGCTAATTATAATGATAGTATTTCTTATAGCTCTAGTATTATGGATGCAACTACCAAAGCCATCAATTTAGCTAAAACCGCCGGCAATACTCTATCAAATGGCACCCATTATCAATATGGAGAAAATGCTGCTATTGCTAATTCGTTAAATCAACAACAAGCAATTTCTAAGAAATTAATGGAAGAATATGGAATTAATGAGGAGCAATCTGTGCAGTTAATTGCTGCTGCCAATTTAGGATCACAAGCAAAAGTAGGTGGTAATGAAAAGAATATGCCAGTTGATATTTTAAATATAGCATTATCTAAAATGGGTACAGTTGGCAAAGTGTTATCTTCAATATATACCAGTGTACAAGGTGGAGTAGATTTTAGTGGTAAAGCATTATCTATAGCTACCGCACAAGAAGCAGTTAAAAGGGCTCAAGATTTAATGGTTTCTGAAAATGCTACTTATGCAATTGATGATATAGTAAGAGCCGCTCAAGATGGACACTTTAATATCGGTAGCGATAAACAAGGACGTTTATCAGAAGACTTTAGATCTAGTTTAGATGAAATGCATCGTCAAGAAAACAACTATAACGCTAGTTTGCAAAAACTAGAAGGATTACAAAAAATATCTAGTTTCTTACAATCATCTAACCTTAATATTGATCAAAATCTACAACAATATACTTTCGAAAAAATTGCTAACTTAGAAAATGAAACAGGTAATAGATTAGGTGAATTAGAAGCAGATCGAATATTGAAAGATCCATTATTAGCTAAGAATTATATCGACAAAATAGTTGCAACAGATCTAAAAACTTTAGAAGATCAGTACAAAAATACTGCATTATCTAGCGATCAAATTAATACTAATTATCATACTAATAATTCTTATGATACAACGCAAATAAAAGATAATTACAACAACAATAAAGCTCAAATCATTGAAGATGCAAATAATATTGGTGTTAACACTTACAACAATACTGTTGTTGCTAATACCACTCAAGAATCAGCAACTAAATTATTAAAACAAAATCAAAATTATATCAATACTCAAAGCAGCATAACAGAAAATTCTAATAACCAATTTAGAGATAGAATTGATCAAAAGTTAAATTTGCATAATAAAGGGCTATTTACAAGATCTTTCCTTAATTCAGGAAAACGTTTAGTTAATGCGGACGATAAAAAATGAAAACATTACTAATGTCTATTATAAATATTGCAAGAAAGACTTCGATAAGCAGGATTATTTATGGTGTCTGAATTCCAATTGTTAAATGATTTTGACGAGCCATTACTTTCCCTTGGCGTAAAAGGAGGAAATTTATCTGGATATTTTTCGCTTAATAAAATGTACGACAAAGTATGGTATACGAAAAACCAAAATAACCAAAAGAAAAAACCAAAAAATAAATTAATATACAAATCATGGATTATTAGCATAATTACTGCAAAAACAACAACCATTGGCAATGTTTTACGCAAAGCTTTTTTCTTAAATAATCTAATTATTTTAGGATCTATTTCTTTTTCCGTATTTAAGGTGCCATACAACTATATTCCTATAAGTTTATTGATTTAAGTTTAGCTGATTTTAGGAAAAAACAATATGTTTAAAAACTATACTAGGGGTGGTCAAGTTACTATACATTCTATTCGAATGTTTGGGCAAGTGTCAAAAAGAATTTTACTAATAGCTGCTTTAATTTACCTTGTAACTATTGGATATAATCTTTATAAAAATACCAATAATTATCAATGGTATTTGTTAGGCAGCTATAGTTGTGCTCAAGTAAAATTGAGATTACAAGGCAATCAATCTACTCATACTGTTAAGGAATTAAATGGCAAAACAGTTAAAATTGCTACAAAACAATTTGTTAATAATACATTTTTGCATCAACAGTTAACTAATTTTTATCAAACTATTTATAGATCATTATTTAGTAGTTTAAAAATTACAGCTGGATCTTTATTAATAATTATAATTTTATTAAGCCAAAGAGGAAGATTACAAAAAATCGACCAAGGAGTTAGAGGTGCATTATTTTTAAAGCCAAAAGAATTAAAGAAGTTTCTTAAAAAACATAATAAATGTTCAGATCTAAAAATTGCTGGAGTCCCTTTAATCAAAGATTCTGAAACCAAACATATTTTAATTAGCGGCACGACTGGTTCGGGTAAATCCGTTTGCATGATGGAATTGATGGATCAAGTTCGTAATCGTCAGGAACGAGCAATTGTTTATGATGATTCCGGTACTTTTATTCAACATTATTACCGCGCCGATCTAGATGTTATTTTAAATCCTTTAGATGAGCGTTGTCCTGCTTGGAATATTTGGCAAGAAGCACAAGATCTTGCAGATTTCGAAGCAATAGCTGCATCTTTAATGCCAGCACATTTAACTGGCAGCGATCCATTTTGGATCAATTCTGCACGGACTATTTTTGCAACGCTTGCTGAAAAGTTAAAAAGCATTAATGATACTAAAACTAAATCATTGTTAAAACCAATGTTTAGCGGTGATCTCAAATTAATTAACGAATTATTACAAGGTACTGTGGCCGAATCATTAGTTACCGAATCTTTAGAAAAAATGGCACTATCGATTAAATCAACTTTGGCTACTTATTGTAAATCATTATTATACTTAAAAGATGAAGGACTTGATCCATTATTTTCAATTAAACGCTGGCTACAAAGTGAACAAAACCAAGGCTGGATTTTTATTGCAGCTAGTGCTGAAAAATTAGAAGCATTAAAACCGTTAATTTCAGTATGGTTAGATGTTGCAGCTCGGAGCATGTTATCACTACCGCCATCATTTGAACGGCGTACTTGGTTTTTAATTGATGAATTAGCTAGTTTAAATAAATTAAGTAGCCTTCATTTATTATTATCGCAAGGTCGTAAATTTGGAGTTTGTACGGTTACGGCTTTTCAAGACATTCATCAATTGCGAGCCATTTATGGTCGAGATGAATCAGAAGCATTGCTATCTATGTATAACACTAATTTTTGCTATCGCACCAAATGTCCAGATACTGCTCAATGGATGTCAAGGCTTACTGGACAACGAGAAATTATTGAGCAACGCGAAGGATTTTCTTATGGAGCAAATGATATTAGAGATGGAGTATCAGTACATCAAGAACGCCGTAAAGAACAACTAATTTTAGATACTGAGTTTTTAAAATTAAATGATTGTGAAGCTTATATAGTATTGCCGGAAAATACTCCAGTTACTAAAGTCACTTTAAAACCTAAAAAAAGACCGATCAAGTCCTTGGCCTTAATATCTTCCAAACCAAAACCATCTTCAGAAACTGCCAATCAGTCAAATATAACAACTAACACTGTCGTTACCCAAACAACTGAAGGGGAAAAAATTAAAGAACCAACTATTAAAAAAGTAAAAAAAAATAAAACAATTACCAAAAAAGAACCAACGGTACAAGAAGTGGAGTTTAACTAATGTTAAGCATTTACACTTTAAAATCAGCCGCCAAAGCTGGCAGCTATTATCAAGAAGATAATTATTATGCTAAAGAAGGAGAACCTGCTTTAGGAGTATGGTTCGGTAAGGGTGCAGAATTATTAGATTTAGAAGGTAATGCTACATTACCAGATTTTATTGCTAAACTAGAAGGCAAATTATCACCAACAGTTACCATGGAAGCAACTACTAAAAATCATCGACCAGGGTATGACTTAACATTTTCTGCCCCTAAATCAGTGTCAATTTTAGCAATTGTGGGTAAAGATGAGCGAGTATTGAAAGCACATAAGATCGCCGTAAACGCAGCATTAAAATATTTAGAAGAGAACTTTGCAGCAACTAGAGTTAAAAACAATGGTAAAACCACAATTGAAAAAACCAACAACTTATTAATTGCTAAATTTGAGCATACAGATTCTCGGGAACTAGATCCTAATTTACATGATCACTGTATTATTATGAATGCAACTCTTAGATCTGATCAAAAATGGCGAACTTTATATTTCGATGAAGTTTATGATAATAAAATGTTATTAGGGGTAATTTATCGTGGTAAATTAGCTCAAGAATTGATGAAAGCTGGGTTTGAAATTACCCAAACCTCAGAACAAGGGTTATTTGAATTAAAAGGATTTTCAGAAAAGTTAATTAAACAATTTTCTAAACGTCGAGAGCAAATCACTAAAGAATTAGAAAAACAAAATCTAGAGGGTAGCAAGGCTGCACAAATTGCTAATTTTAATACTCGTGAACGAAAAATAGCTGTTGATCCAGAGCATTTAGAATTAGCTTGGACAATGGAATTAATGCGTTGTGGTTCAAGTATAGAATGGCTTAAAAACTATAGTAAACAAGCATTAGAACGAGGTGCAGTAACCCCACCTAATCCATATCACTTAGCTTACCAAGCTGTAACTAAAGCTAGTAAAGAATTAAGTAATTGGCGAGGAGTGTTTACTACCAAGGAGTTAATTAAAACTGCAGGAGGCTTAAGTATTCGCAATTATTCTCCAGAATTAATCAATAAAGTAATAGCGGAGCAGTTTAAATCTGGTGAATTATTATATTTAACTAATGATTTGTGTACGACTCAAACTGCACGTGATTTAGAAATGTTAAATATTCTTAATATGCGTCAAGGTAAAAATAAACTATGTCCAATGTTTTCTGGAATGGCTGCTAATTATTTGACTAAAAAAACCACTGAGTTCAAAGAGATGCAACCAGTCTTAAAAACTTTATTAACTAATGCTGACTGCCAACTGGTCGTAAGTGCTAAAAATCCAACTAATTATACCTTCACCATGAAAACATTCGTAGATCTATCTTATAAATATGGATTTTATCCGCTAGGAATTACTCAAACATTGAAAAGAAAAGCAGAATTTTCCAAAGAGTTAGGATTACAACGAGTTCAGACTATAGAAGGTTTTTTAATAAGTTGCGAAAATCGAGCAGAAAAAATCAAAAATCAACCAATTCCAGCATATAGATTATTTCAAGCTAAACAAATTTGGATCTTAGATCTGCATAGTAGTATTTCCAGCAATCAGCTTAATAGATTACAATCTTATGCTAAACAATTTGGCACTAGGATCCTTTGGTCTAACAAAATTAATAAACCTCAAGCTGCCATTAGTGCATTACTGAAACATGGGATCAAAGAATGTCATTTAGACAATAAAAAATCTATTGATTATGTTTCAGCTTTAATGTGCCATCCAAAATTAAATAATCAAATAGATTTAATTAATAATCATATCGATAAAACTAATTGGCAAACTAATACTGCTAATTCTCTAGTACATTGGGTTATTAGTAAACATCAACAATATAATGCAGTATTTTCGTTAAAAAAACTACAACTAGAACTATTTAGTTTAGGGATCACCGTTCCTAAAGAAGTCTTGCAAACTGAATTAGATCTAGCATTACAACAATCATTAATTACGGTGAAAGAAGGATTGGTTACCACCAAAGCTAATCTTTCATTAGAACAGTCTTGTCTAAAATTAATAACATCTAACCAAAAAACTATTGATCCAATTAGTACCCAAATAGATTTACCTAATAATTTAACTAAAGGACAACAAGATGCAATTAAATTAGCATTAACTACTGGTGATCGAATAGTTGGGATCCAAGGAATAGCTGGATCTGGAAAAACCACAATGATTCGCAGTTTAAATAAATTATGTAAAGACTCTGGTTTTGAAATTATAGGGTTAACCCCAACAACCGGTGCTAAAGAACGGCTGCAAGAGGGTAGTCAAAACTTAAGTAGTCAAGATTTATTATTACGAGCTGGCATTAAACCTATGACTTTACGCAAATTTTTAATTGAAAGTGAAAAATTATTAAATCTAGATCCAACTCTCGCTAAGTTAGAGTATGGCACTAATAAACTATTAATATTAGATGAAGCATCATTTGTTTCAACTGCTGAAATGTTTGCGATCCTTACTAAAGTCGAACAATTAGATGCTCGGTTAGTTGTAATGGGTGATCATCGACAATTATACTCAATTGAAGCAGGTATGATCTTTTATTTAATGTTGGGCTCCGAGATGCAATCCGTTTTTATAACTGAAAATGTTCGCTTCAAATCAGCTAAAACCTTAAATGTGATGCAACATATTTATAAAAATCAAATTCCTGAGGCTTTAAAAAGATTAGGTGATTCTTTGGTGGAAATTCCAGAGCATCAAGAGCGATTAATGAAGATGGCAGAATTATATTTAGCAAAAACTCCAGAAGAAAGGCTAAATACTATATTAATTACCCCAGAACATGCTGATCGCAAATTAGTAAATCATGAAATTCGGCAAGGATTAAAACAAGCTAATCAATTAATTGGTCTGGAAGTTAATTGCCATAATTTAACTCAAGTAAAATTAACCAAAGCTGAACAACAAAAAATTTATTACTTTAAAGAACAAGATTTAATTACTTTTTTTAAACCCTCTATAGAGTTAAAGGTCAAAAACCATGAATATTATCTAATCAAACATAAAGATTTAGACAACCAAACTTTAACTTTAGAACATCCTGTAACCCAGGAACAAATTGTTTGGTCACCTGAAAAAAGCCCATGTAATATTAATGTTTATCGACAAGAAGCGCGCAAGTTAATGACTAACGATCAAATCAGATGGTTAAAAAATAATGAAGTTGTTGGTATATGTAATGGTCAAACCGCGACTATCAAGTCAATTGATCAAAACCATGATGCAACTATTTTATTGCAAAATGGTAAAGAAATTCTCTTAAATTTAAAAGAATTTACTAATCAACATTGGGATCACGCTTATGCAACCACCACTTTTATAGCACAAGGAGCAGATAAGCAAATGACCATTGCTTTAGCAAAAGGAGGTTATAGTAGAGAAATTCTTAGCAAAGAAATCAAGGTGGGTGATGTACTTATAACTAAAGAGTCTGCAGTTAATTTAAACCAAAATCTTTCTAGTTCCAAATTGGTTAAAGTAACAGAAATCAATAAAGATAGTACTGCTGTCGTTCAAGATCGAATTGGGAATGATTTGAGAATTAATTTAAAAAAATCACCCACCAATGCATATTGTAAAGATCAAGCTATATGGCACAGTTACCCGAACCCTGCAACCAGAAAGGCATCAAACATTCCTAAACTTACATCAGTTAATGAGTTTTTAGTAAGTGTAACTAGAGGCGATCAAGTTACTTTATTAGTAGATCATATTGAGAGCTACCAACACGCATTGGAACAACGAGTACTTGATGTTCGTAGTTCTTTAGAATTTTTAGATCCTGAAAAAAACAAAGTTCGAGCCAAAGTAGATCAGATGACCAGCAATATTACTGGTATTGCCGAAAAAGAACCTGCTTTTACATCACCTCCTAAAGTTGTTACTGTAAAAAATTCTTTATACGAAAAATCTCAAACAGTCACTATTGAGCAAGTAATTAATAGGTTGCATAGCAATATTTTACAACATGCAACCAATTGGTTAGGGCAACCACAAAAAACGAGTAATCTAGAGGCTAGATGGGGTAAAAAAGGTTCTTTAGTAGTTAAATTATCTGGTGATAAAGCTGGATATTGGCATAATTTTGAAAAAGGTTTGGGTGGAAAAAATCTATTATCGCTTTATACAGAACATTTTAATCATGATTTTAAGGCTGCTATCAATGAATTATCTAGTTCGTTGCATCTTGGATCTATAAATAAATTGTTTACTAAACCAATTAACGCCAATACCAACCAAAAATCAAAAAATATTACTACGTTAGATCTCAAAAAAATTGCATATGTTAATAAAATTTATAATAGTGGCACCTCTATTTTCGGCACCTTAGCTGAAAAATATTTGCGAGAATTTAGAGGGATTAATGGATGCATCCCTAGTGATTTTAGATTTTGTGCTAAATTAAAGCATCCAGATTTAAATCGGTTTATCCCAGCACTACTAGCTCCAATTAAAAATGAACAAGATCAAATTCAAGGGATCGTGCGTATTTTTTTAAACAAAGATGGTAATAAACTAAATTCTAATTATGTTGATGATCAAGGGGAATCTAGAAAAGCGACTGTTAAAGCTAACCTAGGTAGTATGATTAATGCAGCAGTTACTGTTAACCAAGGTAAAGTTAGAAATACCGTTTATATAGCTGAAGGAATAGAAACTGCTTTAAGTATTGCTCAAGCTAAACCAAACAACACTATAATTGCAGCATTATCAGTATCTAATCTTAAAAATGTACCATTACCAAATGATGTTCAAAAAGTAGTTTTATGTGCTGATTATGATGGAGCTAATGCGATTTCTAATAAAACATTGTTAACGGCAGCTAATTTTTATAAAGAACGTGGTTTAGAAGTATCTATTGCTTATCCAGAAAAAATTCCAGGAATGAATAAAGTGGATTTTAATGATGTGTTGAAACATTTAGGAGTTAATTCTATTAATAAATCATTGCAATCTGCAGAACTCCAAAAATCACCAGAAGTTGTTAAAGCTATAGAGACAACTAATACGCCAGCAGTTACTAAAAACCTACAGTTAAATAAGGAGTTAAGTCTATGAAAATTGTTAGTATTATATTTGATGATTATTTAGCCAATTGGATCATTGGTAGTGCCCAAAAAAATAAAATTACTATTTCTAAATTTGTTAGAGATTTATTATATCAAAAAATGCAACAAGGTCCGGTAGAGCTTAACTATAACTATACAATTAAGCTAAGCAGTGGATATAATCAAATTCATCGTAATGAAATGGGATATATTATTTTCACAGCTAAATTATTAGAACAATTGATTTTGGCTACCGAAGAGAAAGGGGAAATTTTACGTAATTTAGCATTTGAAGAAACCGAAAATTTATTACAACAAATGAATTTTAATACTAAGAAACAACGACTGTGTGTTAGCATAGAAACAATGTTGTTTACATGGTTAAGCAGTGAATCTACAAGACTACAATTAAAAGTCATACCATTAATTAGAAGATTGGTTGAAAGTTTTTTTATACAGAATAACTTAATGACAGATGTTCAAGAGTTATCTGATCTACATAAAATTGCGATCAAGCATCAAATTACTGCTTGTATATTATTAGAAAAATTAGTTAATCAAACAGTTGAGGATCCTAAAAAAATTATTGATGAAGTACATTTAAAAACTGATAATATGCTTTTAAAATTATTCAAAGAACAAGCAGCTTATTTGATTTGATAGTTATTAATATTTGAGTGATTTAAAATATTGTTAATTTTGTTAGACTTTATAATCTAAAATTAAAGATGATTTTAAATGAATCTTGATAGTTTTTTACAACAAATATCTTGTCTAAGAAGATTATAAATATCAAATTTACATCATAAAAATCCATTTTTAGATTATGTTCATTTATGCTAAATTATATGCAGTTTTATGCAAATCTTATGTCGCCATATGCTAAATTTATGTTGATTTATGCTGAATTTAAATTGATCAAAATTGTTATGTTTAAAAAAGTCTTATAAATCAATGAGTTATAGATTTTTATTATTTTGCATAAAATCAGCATAAGATTTGCATAAAATTGCATAAATTTTATTTTATAAATCTTGGATATCTTAAACCTTATTTGATTAATGTTTTTCTTTGATTTTATCAGTGTTTTAAGCGAAAACGCTCTGGTGCGTCTGGTGTGGGTGAGTTAAGAATTTAGGTTTAACTAGTTTTTTACTTAGTATTTTTTATCTCTATTTTTAAAGTTAATCAAGAATTTATAGAATATTTTATGCTCAGGCTAGCGCCAAGGGATTATCCATGTGAGCTTGATTAGAATATTTTTAATAAATATTCTGCTTAAAATTATATTATGATATCATTGTACTCCAGGCAGCTAGATTTATTCTTGTTGCCTGACCTGTTTTTATAGTTAAAAATGTTAATATTATTTTGCGTTAACAAACTAAAAACAAAATTTGAGTTTTGTTAGTGAATATGCTAGGTTGTTTAACAACGTAGTTATCAAAAAATTATTTAATAATATAAAAGATCTAACAACAATTATTTATAAATTACATGCTCTGTAACATGACAAGTATTTTATAGTTTTTTAACTAAAGTTGTTGGTAGAACAAGAAGATTGGATGGGCGAACTGATATAATGAGTAAAATTCCTAATCCACATGATGCATTATTTCGTTCTACGCTAAAAAATATTGATGTTGCTAAAGATTTTTTTAGAGCTCACTTACCAGCATTTGTGTTAAATAAAATCAACCTTGATGATCTAAAATTTTGTAATACCTCATTACTTGATGAAGAATTAAAAGAGCAATTTTCAGATGTATTGTATTACAGCAAATTAGACAACAATACAGGCAACTATCTTTATATATTGGCAGAACATCAAAGTTCACCAAAAAAAATGATGCCACTTAGAATTCTACGCTATCAGTTAGCTATTATTATGCAACATTTGCAGGAACATCCAAAAGCCACTACTTTACCGATTGTATTCCCAATATTATTTTACCAAGAACAAGCAAATCGAAAACCTTATCCGTATTCTTTAAATATTTTCGACCTATTCAATGATCAAGAATTAGCTAAACAGACCTTAGCTCAGCCTGCGCATTTAGTTGATATTACACTTTTTTCAGACGATGAATTAAAAAAACATAATTTAGTTGCATTAATGGAATATCTGCAAAAACATGCTAGAGATAGGGATTTATTATTAGTAATAAATGACTTAAAGCAATTCATTATTGATGCTTTAGAAAAAATTGGTAACGATGAAATTCTACTATTAACTTACATTGAAAATTGTTTATACTATATAATGTTAGTAGGCAATGTTAGTAATCAAGAAGAATTTGTTAAACAATTAAATACTATTCCAGTAGTAAGGGAGAAAATTATGGGTACATTAGCGCGTAAATTTCAAGAAGAAGGCATATCTCAAGGCATATCTCAAGGTATAGATAGAGGTAGAGTCGAGAACAAAAAAGAAACCGCTCGCATTATGTTAGCAGAAGGTTCTGATATTAACTTTATCATAAAAGTAACAAAACTGACAATAGAAGAAATTAATAAGCTTAAGAGTGAAGAGCTTGACAAATAGAGCTATTATTATGATCTAGGACTTTGTGGTTTTCTACTATCAGAATTGTCATGATCGTTGGTATCTTTTCCAGTTGGTTTTTCAGTTTTTGTTTGATTAATTAAATTTTCTAACCTCAGTTCGACGAAAAAAAGTTTTCAAAACTATAAATAACACACACTATTTATTTAAATAACCTTATAGCGAATAGTGTAAGTTCACCCCTAAATTTGTAATAATTAGTTTTCCACAAAATAAAAAAAACAAATAGA
>CAIKKE010000049.1 GCA_903827925.1 uncultured Francisellaceae bacterium | reverse complement strand
GATATTACAGATAAAAAAGACCGTAATAGCGCATCTATGGTAGAAAAAATATTTAGTTTAATTACGATGTTAGAATCTGCAGAAGCAGCTCCTAGTACTAGTAGTAGTGGTGATGAAGCTTCTTCATCCTCTGTTGTTAATATAGGTAATAAAGAAAATAAAGCATCATTTTTACCTCGATTTAAGAGTGTTTTAACAGGTGGTGTTAAAGGTATATTAGAAGCTAGAAATTTAGAAGATATAGCACATGGAAAGCAACATCAAATTTTAGGCAAATTGGTAGCCAATACAACTAAATCTATAGGAAATGAATTTACTAAAACCTCATGGCATCCTATACAAAGCGGGAATCAGTTAAAAACAGTAAGTTCTCCGAGACTGATAGCAGACCCGGATAACACTGTCAATGTTAACCTACTACCTCCAATTAAACATGCTATAATGGAACCTGCGATGTCATTGAAGGAAATATGTGCTATTACTCCAGAGGATAGATCCCGTTTAATGATCTGCGCAACGGGAATTTCCGCTATGTCATCTATGTTTAATGCTTTTAATTCTAGCAGTAACGATATAAATACTATTGATGGTATTGTTGATTTAGTTCGCGCTGCTAAAAAAGCCAATGATATAGCTGACGAAATAGAAAAAAAATGTGTGGAGAAACATCTAGTGGAAGGATTATCTACCAATATAGTAATAAATTTTCCAAAAACAAAACCATGAATATGAAAAAATATAAATTTGTTTTACTATTTAGTATAATTACTATGGTTGCTAGTATTATTCTTGGTATTGTGTTGTCATCATGTAAGTATGATGAGGCTAAACTAATTAGTTTAGGTAAAATTCAATATGATAAAAAGAATTTCAAAAAAGCATTTACATTGTATCAAATAGCTATAAAAAAAGGCTCATTTGTTGCTAAAAATAATATTGGAGTAATGTTTTTGAATGGTTATGGTGTTGAAAAGAATTACCTAAAAGCGTTTAAATGCTTTCAGGAAGCAGCGTTACATGATGTCAGCATGGCTAACCATAATCTTGGAACAATGTATGCTACAGGTCGAGGTATTGAGCAAGACTACAAGAAAGCTTATGAATACTTCAAGAAATCAGCTGATCAAGGAGTGTTTATTTCCCAGTTGGTTATTTCTACATGTTACCAGAAAGTGAAAGACAATATACCCAAAAGTCAGGGTTTGTTCTGGTTTTCAGATGTGCAGGATTGACAGATTATGATCTTTACTAAAGGTAAGAAGCATGAAAATTATACAATATTTTTTAATTATCCTTATATTTTCAATTATCCTTATGTTTTTTATCAGTGCATCAGGACTGGATGTTGGTATAACTGTCTATTGGGACAGGAAGGATGCTAAATCAGCACAGACAAATGATCAAGAAACAAATAAAACTTCAGAAGAATATCAATTGATTAAAGAATACCGAGAAACCCTCTGTGCATTTATAGATAAAAATACAGATTATAAAATACAAACTCGATGTTTTGATATTACCAAAAAATTATTTAAATTAAGTGGAAATAAAATATTTTTAGGAAGTTTAGCTTGCCATTATGTAAATGGATTTGGAGTTGCTAAAGACCTTAATAAAGGCCTAAAGTTTTATGAAGAAGTTGCTAATTCGGATTCTAAAATTGCATTGGAAGCCCAATATAATTTGGGAATTTGGTATATAGCAGAAGATAGTCCTGTAAAAGATGACGTTAAAGGAGAATACTGGGTAAAAAAAGCTGCTTTAAATGGTAGCGCTCTTTCTCAATATGATTATGCCAACTTATTGAAAAATCAAGGCAAAGTCAAAGAATCGGTATATTGGTATAAAAAATCTTCTTCAAACGGGTATTTATTAGCTAAATATAAATTGGCAAATCTGTTCAGAAAAGGTTGTCCAGTTGCAATAAATCGCAAACAAGCTTACAAATTATTAAATGATGCTGCAAAACAAGATTATGCTCTAGCTTTTCAAGAATTAAGCCTTTTTTATAAAGAAGATGGTAATAAAGAACAATCTAATTATTGGTGGTGTAAATTTATAAATAGTGATTTCTTTAAAAAAGTACAATTAGGAATAGATCCAGATGATGCGATTAATCAAATATATTTTGAGCAAAAAAAGGAAAAATATATATTAGAAGTACAAAAAGAAATAGAGCAAACTGAAAGAATAAATAAAACTTCTAGCTACTCTTATAAAGCATTTGATCTTATTAGATTTAATGATGAAAATCTAGATGCGGGTATTACTGTTTATTGGAAGGGGGCCCAGCATTAGATTGTATTAGACAAGGCTGCCTAATTATGCTGTACACAAAATTTGACTGTAAGTCAATATGTACTGAAAAAAACTGTTTTCAATTTAAAGTTAATCCATATATGGGGGTTGGTCGTGGTATAGAATCAGAAGTTGGTTACAAACTCAATAAAAAAACTCAAAATAGTACATTAACATTTTCAGCTGGATTCGGTAGAACTAAAATGGTATCTTCTCCATAATTAAGGGTAAAGGTAAATTTTTAAAATAATAAAGGCTGTAAAACAAGGCATTTGTTGCTATAAGGCAATAAACTTACCATTAATTATGGAGAAGATACCTAAAATGCTTGGTGTTCAGATAGATATAGAAAAAGAACCTAATTTAAATCATAGTAAAAAGCATAAGCCCTCATAATTATGAAAAGCATAATATTAATAAGTATTTTAATTATATTTAATTTGTCTTTTGCAAAAGAAAATGAAATGATTTTCGAAAAAACATTTAATTTATGTTATCCTTATCGTTTTGCAAAAGAAAAAAAATTATTAAATGATAAT
>CAIKKE010000048.1 GCA_903827925.1 uncultured Francisellaceae bacterium | reverse complement strand
GCAGGTAACAGCATACAACTTCCCTTTAAAATAAACTCCAAATAAAATTACTATAGCTATATTAATTTATTGATTATCAAGCATTTAAGTTTTTCGAATAATACATTTATCATATAACTTAAGTCAAGAAATATTTTTCAGTAGGAAGCATCAATAACTATTAAGCTTGACGGGGTGAGGCAAAATTTAAAATAATTTTAATTTGGGAAGGATTAATTATTAATTATTAATACTGCTCCTTTAACCAATTTATCTAAATCATTTTTTAATTTTTGATATAAAGGACTTTTTAAACTTTCATTATCAATAAATATTTTTTTAACTATTATAGTATCAAAAATTTCAGCATTATTTTTACGATTAACACATTCTCTTTTAAAATACACCCAAGGTGTATCTATACTATAATTTAAATCTTTGATCTTCTTTATATTAATATTTTTGATAATTATACGTTTAGTTGAAGTTGTTTGTGGACCAATAAATAAATCTGTTACTTGATTAATATTAGAATTTATAATTTTATCTATTACTGGATAAGTATGTAATGAAATACCCTTACCAAAATTAGTATTAATTAATTGATTTTTTTTCTCAAACTTATATTGAAAATTTAAATCTTTAACTACCCGATCTGTTAAATCTGGCAACTTTAAAGATTTATTCGGATCTTCTTCTAAATAAGATCCAGATAATATATAAAATATTTGATTTTGAATTTGTTGAGGTGATAAATATAATCCTAAACCAGTAAAAAATAATGCTTGTTCTCCTAAACAATCAATGTTTCCTAAATGAGATACAACGTTATTTTGTAAATTTAACTCATCTGTAATAATAATTTTAGAATGTTCAGGAGATATATCTGTTATTTTTTCATAAGTAGGAGTTTTAGGATCTAAAACTAATGCTTGCTTCGATGCTATATCAGAAAATATTCCTTGAGCCATGCTAACTGTATTAGTAGGATCGATCCAATATACATCTTTACCATTAGCAATCACTTTTAACATTGCATGATTAAAATTATGATAATCTGGCAAAGTATCCGAAGATAAACTATTTACTCCCCTTAAAACTATAGCAACTGTAGCTTGATATCCCATTTGATTTAAAATAGCCGCAGTACTTACTGAAAAATCTTTACAATCCGCCACTTGAGAACTTGCAATTTTTTCAAGATCTCTAGGAAAAAATTGCCCGTGAATAGAACGCCAATCTCCCATATACTGAATTTTTTCATTTAATAAAGAAGTAACTGTATTAATTTTATCTATATCAGTATTTTTGTCACTAGCTACTTGTTTTATTTGTTTAAACACATTAGGTAATGGCTGCGATACTACTTGAGAATATTTATCAGCAAATTTCATAGCCAATTCTTCCCAACTAGCTACACTGGATAGAGACACCCAAGTACCATATTTATCATTTAACACTACATTTTCTGGTTCTTCTACTATCAAATGATGAATAGGCTTAATATTAGAAATCTCTAAAGAATGAAAATTATCCTCGGAATCTTTAAGAATGACTAAAGAATTATTGGGATCATTGACCTTTATATGTAAAGGTAAAGCTGAATTTAACTTAAATTTAACTTTCTCTAAATAATTACTATCATACATTCTAAATGAAAATACTTTATCAATTACTGGTTTAATCTTCTTAAAAGTAAATTTTAAGTAAACTTTAGAATTAATTTCTAAATTTGGAAAAGATAATAAAATCTGTCTTTGCTGATCAAAACCATTTAAAGAACTAGCCAAGGGTTTATCTTCCATTTCTGTACTAGAAATTAAATGTTTTTGATTATCATTAATAGTTGCTGCTTCTAATATAGCTATTTGTTCGCTATCTTCATTATAATTCAAGTAAAATCCAGCAAATGTACTCCTAGCTTGCTCTTTTAATATAGTTGCTTGCCACTCTACCGTCTGTTCTAAACTACCATCAGGATTAACATTAGCAGTTATATTATAATAATCATATTTAAATGATATATCATCTATGGTTGCAAACCTAGCTTCAGATCTATTTAACCCTAAAAACAATATAAATAATATAAAAAATCTTTTTTTATTTTTAATCATATTTTCTCCATGATGTTAAAATCATTATTGATCTAATTTCTCTTTATCAAGTTTGTCTTTATCTAATTTAACTGGATCTTTAATTATATTTAGATTAATTTTGGCTAATAAATTTTGTTGTTCTTCTATGATCCCTCGCAACTCTTGTACTTCTCGTTGTAAAAAATCTAGCTTATTAGCCATTTCTAAATTTAAATTATTTTGTAATTTATTTTCTAATTCTATTATTCTTGCTTCTAACTCTAACAAGCTAGAACTAGGCCTACTCGATACAAGTGGAGAATAAACTATAATAATTACAGCAACTATTATCCAATATCGATGAATAAAAAATTTTTTATTCATACACTAATTCAGCTCTACGATTTAATCTCCAAGCTTCCTCATTATGCCCGGTAACTGCTGGTTTCTCTTTACCATAACTTACACTTACTAACCTATCCCCTTGCACTCCCTTAAATTTCATAAATCTAGCCACCGCTTTAGCTCTTCTTTCGCTTAAAGCAATATTATACTCAGAACTACCACGTTCATCTGTGTGCCCATCAATTCTTAGCCTTAAATTAGGATTTTCTAACATTTTTTTAGTATGAGCTAACAATACTAACTCATAACGATAAGTGATCTCTTCTCTATCGTAGCCAAAATAAACTACATTCTCTGCTAATAATTCTTGCTCTTTATCTTGAGTAATATCTTCTCCATAAAAAGAAAAAGAATCTATCGCTCTAGTGCTGCTCTGACTATTATCCGTAGTATCCAACCTATTTCTAGAAAAATGTCTGGATTTATTTGGATTATTACTAGAACAACCAACTATTAGACTTCCCACAATTATTAATATTGTACTAAATAACATAAGATTTAGATTTTTATTTAAACTTACTAACACATCAACCCCCAGAAATCTTAAAATTTAAATTATTCTAAATATGGCGACCAAGCCGGACTTTTTAAGCTACCATTACCTATTATAGGCAAATATTTATAAAAATTACCTTCTATAGAAACTTTTGCTAATACCCTATCACTATCTTTATTTGCTTTAGTACTATATATAATCATAAAACCATTTGGTGATAAAGTAGGAGAATCTTCCATTCCAGTTTTAGTTAATATTTTAACTCTACCATTATCTAAAGACTGTAAAGCAATGCTAAACTCTGATTTTGTTTTACTACAATTTTCATAACAATGCAACATGACTAAATACTTATTATCCGGAGTAATCGATGGAGTTGCATTATATTCTCCCTTAAAAGTTATTCTAGTTATTTTTTCAGTAACTAATGAAATTTTGTAAATTTGTGGTTTACCACAACGATTAGAGGTGAAAAATATTTCCTGACCATCTTTACTCCAACAAGGCTCAGTATCTATACCTATACCTTTAGTTAATTTATTTAAATTTCCAGTTACTAAATTTAATAAATATATAGAAGGGTTACCATCTTTAGATAAAACCATCGCTAATTGTTCACCATTTGGAGACCACGCTGGAGCCCCATTAATTCCAGGATATCTACTTATTAATGTAGATTTTCTTAGCTCTAAGTCAACAATATTAATGCTAGAACGATTACCTTTAAATGACACAAATGCAATTTTTTTGCCATCTGGAGACCAACTTGGAGACATTAAAGGATAATTAGCAGTAATTAATTTATGTTCATTCGATCCATCAAAATCTGCGATATTTAAACTATATTCCGGATCAATTTGAGCTAATCTTTCTGCCCTTATATAGGCAACTTTAGTTTTGAAAAAACTTTTCGTACCTATCAATTGTTGAAATATAATATCACTTGCTCTATGAGCAATAATATTTAATTTTTCATTTGGATATTTAATAACTTCTGCATTTAAACATATTGGATCCAAAGGTTTATATAAATCTATCAATTGCAAATTAATTACTAATTGTTGCGCTTCATTAGCCGGATACATTTTAGTAATCAACAAATATTCTACCCCTGTATCTTTCCAAAATTTAAAATCTAATTTTTTAAAATTATTATTATTTATAGGTAATTTATTTATAATTTCGCTATCATTTAAATTTAATGATAACACTTTAAATTGACCGCTATAATTTAAATCATTACTAATAATTTCAGTAATTTTAGACAATTCTGTGGTTTTTTTAGAAAGTTCATATGGAATAACTGCTAATTTAACCCCAAAATCACGAGCTTCATCAACCCTGATATGCACCACTTTAGCAAAAACATGATTAAAACTTAAATTAATAATAAAAAAAATTATATTAACTATAAAAACTTTTAAAAACTTGGATCTTTCTTTTACTTTTACCATGAAACTACCTTAAAAAATCTTAACTAATCACTAAAAAATCTTAACTAATCACTAAAAGATTCATCTTTAAAATCAATAATTAATTCTTGGGATAATAATTCTTTATTTAAAACAGGATCTTCAGACATTTCAAAAGGAGCTGATTTATAAATAGCTTGCTCAGAAAATTTATCGTAAGCAAGGTTACCACTAGATTGCTCTATTTTAACTAAAGCTAGATGTCCATTTGGTAATAATTTAATTTTAAAAGAACAAGTTATATTATTAGGAAAAAACATGATTTTTTTACGATTATTTATTATCTCATTCTTCCATTTTGCATTATAATTACTGACTTCATTTTTTATAGATCCTGGGTTATTCAAAGTACTATTATTACTATTTACTGTATCTGAATTTTTGGTCCCTTCATTTTTAGTTCCTTCATTTTTGGTTCCTTCATTTTTGGTCCCTTCATTTTTGGTCCCTTCATTTTTGGTCCCTTCATTTTTGGTCCCTTCTGCTTTATTTTCTAGACTTTTTTGATTTTTTTTTTTTTCGATGCTTAACACATTAGCTTGAGATTGAGATTGAGCTTGAGCTTTAGCTTTAGCTTTAGCTTTAGCTTCTGCTTGTTGTTTTAATTTTTCTTGCTCTAAAGACAATGCTGCAGTTTGTTGTTTTAACTTTTTACTAGATTGTTGTAGCACATCATATTCTTTTTCTAACTGCTTTTTATATTCTTTAACTTTTTGCATTTCTTGTTTGGCTTTCAAAGCTTCTTGTTCAGCTGCTTTCTTTAAATTAGTAACTTGCTGTTCTTGTTGTTCAAGTTTTTTTTCTCGATTAATCTTTTCACTAACTTGTAACTCTTGTCTCTTTATTGCCTGTTGAACCATATTATGATCGATAAGACTTGCTTTCACCGGATAAGATTGAGGGTGATCCTTAGAATTAACTATAACATTTTTAGGCATTCCTATTGCTTTAGGAGTTAAAAATGTTACTTTACTTTGCCAAAAACCAACCACTCCAATAATAATTATTATAATGAAATGGAAAATAGTAGATTTAAAAAAATCTTTACTAATTTTATATTGCTCCATCAGTCTCTAATCCAACACTATTAACCCCTGAAGCTTGCAGTAACACCATAGCATATAGAACTTGCTTATAACTAACATTTTGATCTGCTTTAACAGTGACTATTCTTGATGGATCGCGAGCAATAGCTGCTGCAACTTCTATCTGTAATTGCTTATGATCAATAGGTTGAGTCGGATTAGAAGCTATATTTAAATATAAATTTTCTTGATGATCTACTGAAATAACTACCGGAAAATTATCTTGATTATCCGTTAAAGCATTAGCGTGCATTTTAGGAAGATTAACTTGTACTCCTTGCATAATTACTGGCGCTGTAGCCATAAAAATAACTAATAAAACTAACATTACATCAATATACGGAACTACATTTATTTCTGCCACTTGTCTTCTTTTTAATTTTTTACTTAACATCATAATATTATATTACCATATTAATTTTACTTAAATCTTAAATTTACTAAATTATTTTTTAAATATTTAATAAATTCAATTTTCTACTGATGATGATTGTTGTTGTTTAGATACATATATTCTTTTACTAAGAAAACTAATTAATTCATGAATAGCTGTATTATATCCAGTTATTAAATTATCGATCTTACATACAAATTTATTATAAAAAATTCCAGCTGGAATTGCAGCTAATAAACCCATAGCAGTTGCAATTAATGCTTCTGAAATTCCTGGAGCAACTACTGATAATGTAGCTGAGGTAGCAGAGCCTAATTGATGAAATACACTCATAATCCCCAAAATAGTTCCAAACAACCCTATATATGGAGAAATAGACTGAATAGTAGCTAAAGTTGTAAGATTTTTTTCTAATAATTCATTCTCTTTATACAAAGCAATTTCCATTACCCGCCTTACTTCCTTAAGTATAATGTTAGGCTTGCAAGAACCATTCTTATATAAATATAAAAATTCATGCACCCCTTTAAAAAATATCGACTCTACCCCGATTTTATTTTTTTGTAAAGAAATCTGTTTATATAAATTTAAAACCTCTACCCCTGAATTTAATAGTGATTGAAACTTATTGAAAATTCTTAACCTAATTGCAATACATCTACTACGGTTAAAAATAATCGCCCAGCTTAAAACCGAACTAAATATTAAGCCTAACATAACCATCTTTACTAAAACACTAGCTTTAGCAAACATCCCAATAATTGTAAAATTAATTCCCATAAATTTCCTTAATTAAAAATTTTTAACCTTCTTTCAATATGTTTAAATGCTTATAAGCTTTATCGGTAATCACCCTACCTCTAGGAGTGCGAACTAAAAATCCTTGTTGAATTAAATATGGCTCTAAAATATCTTCTAAAGTACCTTTATCTTCGCCTATGTATGCAGCAATACTTTCTATACCAACCGGACCACCTTCAAACTGCACTACAATAGCATGCAAAAAATTTCTATCTAAATTATCAAAACCATATTGATCAACTTCTAACAAATTCAATGCTTCATTAGTGATATTAACATCAATTAACTCGTGAGTGCTTCTAACAACAGTTGCATAATCTCTAACTCTACGTAATAATCTATTAGCAATTCTAGGAGTCCCCCTAGATCTTCTCCCAACCTCATTTGCTGCATCTAAGCTAAGTTGTATATTTAAAATTGTAGCTGATCTAGAAATAACTTGTTGTAATTCTATATCAGAATAAAACTCTAAACGTGATGTGATCCCAAACCTATCTCTAAACGGAGCAGTTAATAACCCTGCTCTAGTAGTCGCACCTATTAAAGTAAATTGAGGTAAATCTAATTTAATCGCTCTCGCTGTTTGGCCTTCCCCTATAATTATATCTAGCTTACCATCCTCCATAGCTGGGTATAATACCTCTTCTATATTCGGACTTAACCTATGAATTTCATCAATAAATAATATATCCCCTGGTTCTAAATTAGTTATTAAAGCTGCCAAGTCGCCTGCTTTTTCTAATACTGGACCAGATGTATGCCTTAAATTAACTCCTAATTCATTGGCTATAATATGAGCTAATGTAGTTTTACCAAGACCTGGTGGGCCAAATAATAATATATGATCTAAAGCTTCTTTACGTTTTTTAGCAGCATTAATAAAAATATCCATTTGCCGCTTAATTTTATCTTGTCCAATGTAATCATTTAAATATTTAGGACGAATTGCTTTATCCAGCTGATTATGTCCAAGATCAGATCCCTTTTGCTGCAATTGATTTATAACTCTTGTGGATATATCATCGGTTTTAATCATTAATTTTATTCCAAATGTTAATGAGAGTATGTTGGAGATAATTTTTTTAACGCTTTCTTTAACAACTCTTCAGTAATTTTATTTTTATTATTTAAATCCAAATCCAAAAATTTATCTTTATTATTAGCGTCTATGATACTTTTAATCGTATTTATTGCATCTTTTGCTTTATATCCTAAAGAAATCAGGGCTTCTTGTACGTCATTTATAACATTGTAATTAATTATTGGTTGATTGTTTGAATTGGGAGTAACAGTATTATTAAAATTATCTATATTAAATAATTCTTTAAATTTCTTATGTTGAAAATTATTTTGCATTTCGATCATTAATCTTTCTGCAATTTTCTTGCCAACTCCAGGTATATTGGTTAATTTAGATAAATCTTTTAACATAACAACTTCGATAAACTGCTTTACTGTTAAATGAGACAATATTGCAAGCGCCAATTTGCCACCTAATCCAGAAATTTTTATTAATTCACAAAATAAAAATTTTTCTTTTTCTTGCAAAAAGCCATACAAAATATGCAGATCTTCTCGAATAATTTGATGAGTATGCAATAAAACTTCGTAGCCAATTTCTGGTAAAGATAACAAGCTATTCATCGATACCCAAACTCCATATCCAATACCTGCAACATCTATAATAATTAACAAACCATTTTTAGTTATTAATTTACCACGCAAAGTGAATATCATGCTTATTTTCTCTTAATATCTTATAATAATTATCCATTTAAAACATGCCACTAAAATAACTAGTAATAATTATTCCTATAATAATAAAAATTATTAACCACCATAATAAATCTATGTTATTTCTTTTCATATTTAAATTCTATTTTACTCTTGTAACTTTAATTACCATATTTATAGCTCTTAATCTTTTAAAAATTTTACCTAAATGTACCCTATTTGTCACTTCTATAACAAATAATAAAATGCTCCTTTTACTATACTCATCATCAACATGGATGTTTTTTATATTAGCATTACAATCAGATAAAGCACTAGCAACCAATGATAATATTCCTCTTTTATTTAAAGCCTCTAATCTTAATTCTACAGGAAAAACCCCTGATACATCATTTGCCCAAGCAATAAAGACATACTTATTTGGAGAATGCTTGCTATCTGCTAAATGTCGACAATTTTCTCTATGCACCATTATTCCTCTCCCAGGGTTAAATAACCCAACGATAGTATCCCCAGGAATAGGATGACAGCATTTAGCATAACTCAAGACCACTCCTTCTGTACCTTTGATCGCCAAAGGTAAGCTAGAAGTTTCAGAATTAGGAATTTGACCTAATAATTTTCTAGCAATTAATGGAATTATTTGATTACCCAAACCAATCTCTGCAAATAATTCTTCTTTATTGTTTAGGTTTAATTCGGTTAACACTCGATTAAAATCTTCTTCTTTTATAGAATCCATAGAAATTAATAATTCAGAAAAAGATCGCTCTAATAACCTTTTTCCTAATTGAATAGATTCTATATTGTGTTGATTTTTAAACCAATGCCTAATATTGCTGCGAGCTTTGCTAGTCGCTACGAAAGTTAACCATGCTGGATTAGGATTAGCACCATTTGCTGTTATTACTTCTATAGTTTGCCCACTTAATAATTTGGTGCTGACTGGGACTAATCGACGATCTATTTTGGCTGCAATACACGAGTTACCAACATCAGTATGCACCGCATATGCAAAATCTACACAAGTAGCCCCTCCAGTTAAAGACATAATATCACCTGTCGGGGTAAATACATAAACCTCATCTGGATATAAATCAACTTTAATATGTTCTACAAACTCTAAAGAACTTCCTGCATATTTTTGGATCTCTAAAATATTATTTACCCATTCTTTAGCATGTCTACCTACATCATTAGGAAAAGATTTATATAACCAATGAGCCGCAATCCCATTTTCAGCCATCTTATCCATATTTTCAGTACGAATTTGGATCTCAACCGGGATCCCATTATTAGCTAATACTGTTGTATGTAAAGATTGATATCCATTAGCTTTAGGTACCGCAATATAATCCTTAAATCTGCCATACACTGGCTTATATAATTGATGAACTATACCCAAAATCCTATAACAAGTATCTTCTTGTTCAGCAACAATCCGCATAGCATAGACATCCATAACTTCAAATAAAGGTAAATCTTTATCTCGCATTTTTTTATATAAACTATATAAATGTTTTTCTCTACCATAAATTTTATTAGGAATAATATTTTCTTTAGCACAACGTTCTTTGATTACAACTTCTATTTGTTTAACTATTTCACTACGACTAACTCGCATTTTATTTAAAGCTTCTTTCAATACTTTAAATCTTATAGGGTATAAATAAGCAAACCCTAATTCTTCAAACTCAATACATAAGTTGTTCATCCCTAAACGATTAGCAATGGGAGCATAAATTTCTAAAGTCTCCAAGGCAATCCTTTTTTGTTTTTCTCTAGGTAAAACTTCTAAAGTACGCATATTATGTAATCTATCTGCTAACTTAACTAAGATCACTCGAATATCTTTAGCCATAGCTAGCATCATTTTTCTTAAATTTTCTGCTTGAGCTTCTTCTTTAGATTCAAATTTAATTTGTTTTAGCTTGCTTACACCGTCAACTAATTCTGCTATTTTAATATTAAATATTTCTGCTATTTCTGCTTTACTAACCGTAGTATCTTCTAGAACATCATGTAACATAGCAGCTATAATACTTTGGTAGTCCATACGCATTTCTACCAAAATTCTAGCTACCTCTACGGGATGAGTTATATACGGATCCCCATTATAACGTAATTGACCTCGATGTAACTCGCTAGCTAAACTATACGCTTTAGTGATCTCTTTAATATGATGTGGAGATAGATATTCCTTTATCTGCTCCTTTAAAGTATTAAACAAAAGCACAAATTAAATATCTTTACTTTCTTGATCTTTAGGAAATTTAACGCCTGCTGCAATTTCTCGAAGAGCAACAACTGTTGCCTTGTCATTTTCCCAACTAACCTGAGATTCTACTACTCCTCTGATTAATTTCTTTGTTCTATCAGCTGCTTCCAACACTAATTCGAACCTATTTTCTACATTTGGTAAACAATCTTCTATAGTAACCCTAGCCATAAACCTACCTCTATTTATTATTTCACTTTATATTACTATTCTTAAATTATACTAACAAGTTTTTAATCAATTTAGCATGCAAACCCTCTTGCTTAGATCTTCTTAACTTTTGAGCACCAATAATCATCTCTAAGTCGTAAATTGCTTGATTAAAATTTTCATTAATTACTATATAGTTATAATCTACATAATGTCTAATTTCTTGCTGAGCAGAATTTAGCCTTTTTTCAATTACCGCCAATTTATCTTGTCCCCTAGCTTTCAATCTTTCAGATAAAGCTTGTATAGATGGGGGTAAAATAAAAATGCTAGTATACTCAATAACTTTTTTGTTTTCAATTATAGATAACTTATTTAAATATTCTTTTATTTTCTTAGCACCTTGCCAATCTATTTCTAAAATAACATCATTACCTTGAAGCAATAAATTTTCTACAAAATAACGATTTGTTCCATAATAATTATCAAATACTATAGAAGTTTCTAGAAATTCATGTTTATTTGCCATATCTATAAATACATCTCTAGTTACAAAAAAATAATCTATTCCATTTTTTTCTCTGGGTCGTTTAATTCTTGTGGTATAAGATATTGAAGAAACTAAATTAGTAAATCTTTTAATAATAGCTTTAACTAAGCTAGTTTTACCAACCCCAGAAGGTGCTGATATAATAAATAAGTTGCCTAAATATTTCATATTATTTATATTGTTTATATTATCGAGTTTTTATTTATTATATTATAGCTAAATGAAAGTTATTAATTGTAACGTTAATGGTATCAGATCTGCGGCTAAAAAAAAATTTTTTACCTGGGCAAAAACCCAAAAAGCAGATTTTATTTGTCTTCAAGAAGTAAGAGCCCAACAAAATCAGATCATAGGAGCTGAATTTGAGTTACCTGGATATTCTTCTTATTTTATCCATGCTAAAAAAAATGGATATAGCGGAGTTGCTATATATGCCAAAATAGAACCTGAAAAAATTATAAAAGGTTTAGAGATACCTTTTATTGATGAAGAAGCTCGTTATTTACAATTAGATTTTGCTAAATTTAAATTAGCTACTATTTATGTTCCTTCAGGTACATCTGGAGAATTACGTCAAAATTTAAAATATAAATTTTTAGAAATTTATCAACAAATTTTAGCTAAACAGATAAACGAGAAATTACCTTATATTATTTGTGGAGATTTTAATATTGCCCATCGCAATATTGATATTAAAAATTGGAAATCTAACCAAAAACATTCTGGATTTTTACCAGAAGAGCGCGTTTGGTTAGATTTAATCTTTGATAAAATCGGATTTGTTGATGCTTATCGGTATAAAAATCCTGATAAAATCGAATATACTTGGTGGTCTAATTTTGGAAACGCTTGGGCAAATAATGTAGGATGGCGGATAGATTATCAAATAATTTCTCCTCAATTAAAAGATAGAATCATTAGTACTGAGATTTATAGAGAAGAAAAATTTTCTGATCACGCCCCATTGATTATTGAATATGATATATAAATTATGCTCACGACCTCGGAATTTTCACTAAATAATTTCCTCATTTGTTATCAATTTAACAAGTAGTTGAACTAAAAATAGCGCAAAAAATTATTTGAATTTATTTCAAAATGCGAAAGTTATTTCGTGCATATTCCCTCAGTTCGACGAAATTATTGCTAAAATCTCTTAACTATCGTGTGCATACATCTCAACTTCATTTAAATTTTTGCCTCCTCCCTTTAAGTTTAATGGTTTATTAACGCTTAATAGACCCCTTGACTCGTCTCCCAGCTTTTGTTAGCATTCAGTCATTCTAATAACAATACAGATGAAGTTTCAAAAAATTATAAAAATAATTAAGCAGGAGATTCACATGCCTAATAGTAGAGAAGTAATTAATTTAGCAAAATTTATGGAAAATTTAAATAGAAATATAGATATAATTAATGGTAATAATCCAAACAACGGTTCAGAATCATCTATGGATGAAGCTCGTTTTGCTGAACAAGCTTTTAATAGAATAAAAACACACTATAAATCTGCATTCAATAACTATGGGCTTGACGATGAAGCGCGTGTTAATGCAATTTTTGTGTTAATAAAGAAAAAAGTATTAAAAAGCATTATTGCTGATGACGATTCTGTTCGAGAACCTATTAAAAATTGGTTGAGAACTAATATAGATATTTTATCTGGAGCAATACCATCTCCAAATTCTGAAGAAATTTTAACAGAAGCCAGAAGACATTTATCTAGTTTTACTTCTCTTTACCAAACAGCATGGCGTAATTTTGATCCTAATGCCCTGTTGCATAAAGATCGTAATCCTATTCATGGTATTGGTTGTCTACATGCACCTGATTATAATGATACATGGATTAATTTATTTGTTGGAAATACTCAAAATTTTGAATTTAAAGAATTACTAGCCTATGCCTACTTAGCAATGCAAGATGAAGATAGAATATTAGATGAACATAAAGAAGTAGCACGTGGAAATTTTATTGGTCAATTAGCAGATATTAGAAGAGCCCACCATGAGGATGATTATCATGGTAGAAGACATGCCGATTGCCCAGGAGATAGTCCTTCTTGTACTACTGGCACCAAAGGTAGGTTGTATAGAATGTTATTTGGTCACCAGCTGAGAGATACTGATTTAAATTTATCAAGATTACCCGAACTTATTGCCGACAATGTAATTACTAATTTAAATCGTTTTAATTTTCAAAATAACGAAAAAATCGATTACTTTAATAGTTTAACAGAGATGCAGCAAACGTATCTAGATGTAATCATAAGTGATGAAGAAGAATTTTCTGATCATTATATGATAAAACGTCTACGTATTTTAGAAATTATTGGTATAGATATTAATAAATTAAGAAGAACTGTATTAAATCCACAATTTGAAAATATTTATAACAATAACGAAGTTATATTAGTTAACCAAGAGGTAGTCTGCGATATTTTCCTACACATACTCGAACTAAATAATCATTTAAATAATAGTGGTGACCTTATAGAAATTATTAGGACTATAGAAACTATAAATAACCAAGGAACAACAGAATATTTAAATTTATTACCCAACGATAATCAAGCTAAAATACTAGTTTTAAAAATCCAACAGATCCTTCTAGATCCAATTTTAAATGGAAATATTGCTAATTTTATACAACATAGATTTGGGTCAGATAGTACAAATTCTGAAGAAGAATCAACAACACCAGTATCTAATATTGCTAGCGATAACCAACAAATACCTGAAGAACATCCTCAGGTACCAGTTGCCGTAAATTTAGATCATAGAAATTCTATAGTAACAGGTTATAACCCAGCTAATGCGGATTTTCTTGCGGCTAACCTTAGAGAAATATTTCATCAAAATTTAAGACCAATACAAACTGGTATGCATTATAATAATAGTGGAGATGGATTACGTCTTATTTCTAATAATAATGTTAATGATATTTATAACGGTCCATATGGAAATACTATTCATTTGCCGAATATACCAGTAATACATCCTTACCATGTTACTGGAAGCGAAGAAAGAAGTCCTAATTATTATGATTTTGGACATGTTTCTTGCCCTATAGCGGTTAGGTTACCTAGCGGATCTATTAATAACCTTCCTGCTGGAATAACTGAGCTATTGGTTGAACATAATATAGACATTAATCAATTAGAAATTGGTTTTTGTGTCCAAAACACTCCTTGGAGAAACGCTGATGGAAGTGCAGGGGAAGAATTACTATTGAGACCTCATACTTGGTTACATAGAAATGCTCCTATGGAAGGACGCTACTCTCAAAATGAGCAAATCTTAGTTGGCATAACAGATGTTGATAGCAGAGTTTCAGGGTTAATGTTAGCTAATGTTCATACGCACCAGGAACAAGGAGGTTTGGTAGCATTTTCTCCAGATAATATGCAAATTCAAGGATTAAATGACTTAAGAAGAAGTCATGGTTTTTATTCTATTTGTATAGAACCTACAACAAGACAAGCTATTCTTACTTTACATTGGTTGTTAAGTGAAGAACATTATGAAGAATTAATGCTCAACACAAGAAGACAAGCACCTAACTCTAGAATATCCTTAGAAGATCTATCAGCTTTTACTTTTGCTGGAGATAGAGGCTGGTTTCATGAGTTAGATTTTACTCCAGTAGATGCTTTAAGAGCTTTATGTTCATTGAGTGCTCAACCAGATGCAGCTAACGTTAATGTTAATCAACATTATCGTATTGCTGGACAACAGTTGGTGGATACTCTACCTACACTTCGTGCAACAGCAGCTCGTCGCCCGCAAGAAGCTGAACGTAATCACAGTGAAGCTGAAGAAATGTTAATTAGATTAAATAGAAATATTACCTCTGAACTTTTGGAAAGAGAAATAATACCTCAATTAACAGATCTTGTTTCTCAAGAAATTATAGAAGATCCTATATATTATAACAATTCACATGCTATCATTTATAACCGTGACTCTATAAATAATTTATTTATAACAGTTGAAAATGTTAGAAACATCTTAAGAGGATTACTTACATTTATTGATTTAATTCCCAATTACTTTAATCTTGCTAGTTTGCATAGTAGTTTACAACAGCAAGATTTAATTGCTCACATAGAACAGAATGCAAGTCAATTTTTAGGAGATCGTACTATAAACGAAATCTTAAATAGCAATCCAGCTGATATAAGGATTTTAGAAGAAATATTGGATAATGCAGGAACTTCTCCTGAAATAAGACCTCAAAATCATGAACAACTAGTTAGATTTATCATTGCGATAGCAAGCGGACAAGCTGTATCTGTCTTGCAAAATTCCATTAGAGATTTAGGAGACGAGCAAGCGCACGCCCCAAACGATCGATCAATTATTGATAGATACAACATAAGATCTGGGAGATTATTTATGGATGTTATCTTGCGAGTTGTGCAATATTGGAGAAGCAATAACTCTAATGCTTGGCAAGCTTTAAATTTAGATGAAGATCTAATTAGCGGATTAAATACTGAATTAGAGTTATTAAATAACGATAATTCTAGATTAAATGCGGTGGAAAATGCTTTAATTGAAATAAGAAATGGAGCTATTCCAGAAGGTATGAATTCGGCTCACTTAAGGTTGTTAAATAATTATTCCAGGGTAACTGAAACGACTGAAACTAATCAACAACCACAACAAGAGGAACCTGCTGAAGCGATAGCAGCTCGTCTTCGCCAAGAACAGGAAGCTGAACGTACTCGGGCAGCTGAAGCAGCAACTCATCTTCGCCAAGAACAGGAAGCTGAACGTGCCCGGGTACTACGTCAACAGCAAGAAAATGCTCGCATTGAAGCTGCGCGTAGAGATGCTGAACGTGCTAGAGCGGCAGCAGCTCAACAGGCACTTGAAAGTGCTCGTGGTGTAATACTGCATCAACAAGAAGTATATGCTCGCATTGAAGCTGCACGTAGAGATGCTGAACGTGTTAGAGCAGCTGAAGCTACGGCAGCTACACAAGCACGCCAAGAAGCAGAAGCTCGCGCTCAGGCAGAAACTCACGCTCGTCTAACAGCGTCTACTTCAACAGCAGCTGTAACAGTAAATATGCCAGCAGCACCTGCAGTAGTAGATAATAATGAGGAATCCAGAAGAACTTGGGTGCTTTATGATGAACAATTACTTACATATAATAATCTTCTTCCTCTTATTAGAAACAGAACAGCCCCCCCATCTCAACCTGGAGGAGCAAGACCTTATTAAAAAAAATTATTATTAAATATATAATTTTGTAACCCCCTATTTTTTATAAAAAATAGGGGGTTTTTAAGTTTATTATTTTTTTACAACTATACCTATACTATATCCTAAAGAATTTTTTAATTTAGCCTGGTATAAAGCAACTCCACCTACATTAGATTTGACACTTGGATTTATTTTAGATAATTGTTCATAAGTTCCTAAAATTTTAATTCCAAAATTTTCATTAAAAAAATATTGTAAACCCGCAGATAATCTAAGTATATTTTTTACACTTTTAAACTTATTTATTTCATCCAATGGTATGACGGCAGGTAAGCCCGTTGCTTTTATTTTTTCTAAATTAGAATAAAGTTGGATTTTATTATGTTTAATCCCTAAGTAACCCAATAAATATATTGGATTTTTTAATGTTTTAAAGCGTATTGGATAATTTCCTGAGATCCCTATATGCCACCCTGAATTTTTAATATTATTCTTAGGAGTATAAACATAATCTAATGGTACCCCAGCTATATCATTACTCGTTAATGGTACCCCTAAATATTTTCCCGGTGTATAGATAACTACATTTTTTTTGCTGCTTTGCAAAGTAGTTTCGTACCCACCTTCTATTCCAAAATATTCATTAAATTTTAATCCTAAATAAAAATTACCTTTAGGCAAAGTACTTTTAAATAAATTATCTCCATATCCTGATTGAAACTTAATATTCTGAATTCCTAAATCAACCCCAGCATAAGGAGTTAAATTTAATGATGATACTGAAGCGCCAGCAATACTTGTAACAAATAAATTTGCTAAATTAGCTAACAATAAATTACAGATAAATTTTTTATTATTCATAAAACTTTTCCTTTTAAAATATTTTTTAAGTTCATATATTAATCAATATTATATACTATAATATGTACAACCGTTTATATGCATATCTTATATATTAAAAGTATAAAAACAACTACTATTTATATTTTTTAATATCATATAAAATTTAAACAATATTTATTTAACCAAGTAAATTATTTTATTGTATTCTTAAACATTATCTCAACTATGTATATACAAGCAAATTATTCTATTAACAAATAAATAAATTTGCTTATTTAAAGAAAGAGTATCATTGCGAATTACATATGAATAATATAATAAATTAGAATAAATCTCTTGTAATTGCTGGTCTAATAAAAACAAATCAACATCTACTTTAGTTGGCAAAACTTTTATAAGTTGTTCAAGCAAACAAGTAAAAGCAAGTACTCTTTCTTCTTCGTTTTCAAGATTATATATTTTATAATTGAATAGTTTTTCATTAATTATACTAAATAATTTTTTATCTACGGATAATTCAAAAAAATCACTTTTTATTCCTTTGTATAAGTTTTTATATAAATCCATATCTTTCTGCAAAAACGCATGTAGTTTTTTGGATTGAATTAATAATCTATCTTGATAAGTAGCTAATATTTCAGCAATTTTATTATTATATAATAATGGATTTTCTTGAAACAATAATTGATTATTATAAAAATCATACAAATAGTATAGATTTTTATTTAACCTAACATATTCAGAAAATCTTTCAAACAAATCTTCCTTCCAGCTCATTATTTGATACGCAATTAATTTGTTATTACTAATCCCTTCAGAAAAAGATTGATCCCCAGTAGCTGCCACAAAAGGATCGGAGTTGATTTGCAACCATTCAAATAAATAATGTTCTATCGGAAAAGGATTAATTATTCTAATATTTATGTTACCATTACCAATAACTTGTTTAGCATTCAATTTAATTTCATCTTTTTGGTATCTATAAAAAGTTATATTCGCAAAATTTATCTTTTTAGGATCTAAAGCTTTAATGCAATCTACAAGAGAAGTAAATTGTTTGTTTTCTATAGTAGCTATTATATCAATGTTTTTGTTATTGTTTTTTTTTCTATTTTGCAATAAAGTTTTTTTAACAGCGATTGTAATATAATTAAATACATCTATACCTTTAGAAGAAACTTCATCTGTATTGTTATACCCAAAAAACAAATGGTTTTTCTTTAGATATTTATTATGCATCCTGTGTAGATCTAATAAATTTTCAATTGGATGACTAATATTGTATAAATTTTTTAAAAAATTAATGTTTTTTTTATTATGAAGCATGTAATTAAAATCTTTTGAATTTTGATTTATAAAAACCCCCAACCCTGAACACAAAGGATCTCCAAACCCTGTCATACAATGATATGTATTCTTTGGAAAATCAACAAAATCACTAACATTAAAATCATACTCAGAATATATAATTACAGGATATTTGCTAAATCTATTGATAATATTTAACAATTTGTTGTTTTTTAAATAATCATACGCAGGAAACAATATTATTCTACTATTTTTAATAATATTTTGCATTTCTACATCTAAATATAATCTTCGATCAAATTCTGAGGTTAAAAATACTTTAATCCCTTTACAATAATTATTTACAAAATTTAATATTTTTATATCTTTAGAATTTTTATTAGTTTTAATTAAAACAAATATATCAAATTTATCTTTATTTTTTAAATAAGCAATCAATTTACCTAATCCATAAAGATCTCCAAGGGTGTCATTATACATTTGAGTAATAAATAAGATTTTTTTGCGAGGATTAGAGTTAACTAAAGTATGATTATAATGACTATCGGCAACAACTATACTAACAAAAATAAATAAACAATAAAATATAATGTTTTTTAATTTGCTTATATAATCACCAAAATCCATTTATCTTGAAAAATATTTTTAGATCTTTATTTCCTTCATTATTTTTCATGGTCAATGGTTTGGCTAGTTCAATTGTTGTATGTAAATGGTTATTAAAATTGTTCAATAAAACACCTATTCCTGCTGAACTGGCAGTTATTTTAGCTTTATTATTTATTCTTTGATCAATATTTTTATTCCATACTGCACCAACATCATAAAAAACATAATTTCTTAAAACATTAGAATTTTCTTGATTAAAATAATAATTATGCCCAAATTCTGTGCTAAATGCCACACCATGATCTCCTGAAATTACTACACTATCATATCCACGACCAAAATGATCTCCTCCAAAACTATATTCTTCAGAAGAAGGTAATTCATCTAAAGAATATTGAACATCTACATTAAAATGTAAATAAAAATTGTTAGTTATATATTGTAATCTTTGTAAATTCAATTTAAAATTAGTAAAATCTGGTTTACTATTAGGATGAGAAAATGGCTTATCATTTAATCCTGGAGTTTTTTTAGCGCCAAAAATAATTAATCCCTTACCAATTCCACCACTTATAATATTATTTGCTAACAAACTATCTCCAAATATACTATCCAAAAATTCATAAGTTAAACCTAGATTTATAATGCTAATGCGATCTAAATAGGTACTATCTGTAACTACGTTTTGAGAATTTTCTGATCTTTTAATATTTAAATCGCTATACACTAATAAATTTTTTTGCGGAGCCCTTATAATAGGATATGAAAATCCTATTATGCTTACATCAGATTTAGCTTTAATAGCATATTGATTAAATTCTTCATGTTCACCAGTAAATTTTGGTTTTAAATACGTTAACCTTTTAGTTAATGCTAATGTTAATGATTCTTTGTTAAGCAATTGCTTATGTTCTATATTATAATGTTTTAATCTGCTAGGTTTTACAGAGCTTAAACCAATTAATCCAGTACTTCCACCTAAAGAACGTTCATGAAATTGTAAACCTGTAATCAACATAGAAGAACCATAAATTTTATCTAACCTATTATTTAAAGATAAATTTATATCCACCAAAGAATCTTTAATATCTAATTGAACTATAGTAGCACCTTGACCTAAAAATTTATAATCTACTTCTTCTATTTTTATTCCTGGAATATCATCTATTAATGATAAATATCTATTAATGGTTACTTCTTTTATAGGTTTTTCTGCTTTAAGTTTTTGCACATAATAACTAAACCAATAATTTTTTTTCAAAGATATATTAGTTTTATATTCCAAATCTTTAATATAACCTTCAATAATTTCAATCCTAACAATTCCTTGCTTAATTTTTTGAGGAAACAGCATGGCTTTAGATAAAACATAGCCATCTTTTTGATATTTTTCTGTTATTAGTTCAACAATTTTTTCTAGTTGCTTAAAAGAAATTTTTTTATTTAACAAATTAATGTATATACTTTTTAAATCTTCATCAGAATATACAGTATTACCAATTAATTTAACTTCTTTTAAATTAAAATAAATTAATTCTTTGTTGTCTGAAATTTTTTTCTGCTGTTTATTTATATATTTTTTTTCAATTTCTATAGTAAGTTTCTGTACTTCTGAAAAATTCTTTCCTATTATTTCAGGATCTACTTCTTCTGACAAATTTAATTTAACTGCAAACACAGAATTATTATATAAAAACAAAAAAGCTAATAAAAATAATTTTAAACATCTATGCTTCATAAAATAATCCCTTATATTATTTATAAATTAATTTTTGATAGCATGTAGAATATTATGATCTTGTAATCTTTCCGCTAATTGCAAAACTGTTTCACCATTAAAATTAGTTAGCCCATAATCTACTGGAAAATTAACCAGCTCTTTAACACAATTAACACATCCAGAATTAATTGCTTCGTGCAAAGGAGTATTTCCTGCAACAAAATCTTGAAAATTAACATTGCCTCCTTGTGCAGCTAATTCTTTAATAATTTCTTCTTTAGAATTTAAAGCCGCAAAATGCATCGCGGTTTTACCTTCTGCAGAAGTATAATCAAGGTTTAATCCTTTACCTAATAATGTTTTAACTTTAGTAGATTCTCCATTCCAAGAATATCTAATTAAATTTTCTTGTAAAACAAGCTTTTTATGATAATTGTTAATTAAAGAAACAAGATGTTTGTTTGTTTTAGGTTTTTTATTTTTTAAGCTATCTCTAATTGGAATAGCTAAAGCATTGAAGCACAAAAAAATACTAATAAAACATATTGAACAAGAGATTTGATTCTTTTTACGCATGTTAAATTTCTTAATAAATTTCAACACCATCATCAAGTTCCCGAACCTGAAGTTCTTGTTTTTCATAACGTTTCCCTGTTTTTATCTTTCTTTTTTTATACAATTTGTTGTTTTCTTGTATATTTACTTTTGGAACTTTAGTTGAATTATTATTACCTGCCCCAGAAGGAACTCCTGCCCCAGAAGGAACTCCCACTCCAGTAGGAGCGCCCACTCTAACTCTAGGAACGCCTAATCTAACTCTAGGAGCGCCCACTCTAACTCTAGGAGCACCAACTCTAACTCTAGGAGCACCAACTCTAACTCTAACTCTAGGAACACCAACTCTAACTCTCGACGGAACTATTCCATCATTATTATCATCTCTAGCAGCTATTAATATTGGAGATTTTGCAGTTAACGATGCAGAATTTTTATCTAAAGTAGTATTCTCCCCAATAGCATTCGCTATACACGGAAAAAATAAAATAAATATAATAATATTTTTCCAAACCATCATATGTTTAATATACACTAAATATAAAAATTTACCAATTACATACTTTGGTAACCGCATTTATCTTTTACAATATGTCTGTAAATTGATTGAATATACACCGTCAACTTCTAAAAATATCAACAAATAATTATTGAACTTAATGATGCCTAATAATGTCTAAATTTTTGATGAGTTTTTAATTGCTATATATAGGTAATAATAATGCACAATAATAAAGAAAAAAAAACTATAGAAAATATAATAACAAGCAATGATTTTGATAGCATCTTAAATTTGATAGATACGAACACAACAGAAACAAAAGATATTTTTGTTTCATTCGAAGGAGGTGTCAATGGTAATTTATTACATTATTTTATTTTAAGTGATAAATTTACTGAAAAACAATTAACAGAAATTATTACACTTCTTTTAAAAAAAGGTCATTTTGTAAATCAGTTAATGCAAAGAGAAAAAAACACTTCAGCTGAAATATTTACCCCTTTACAATTAGCTATTTTACAAGAAAAATATTATTTAATCGATATTTTATTAGAAAACAATGCAGATCCCAACCAACCCGATGGAAACCCAGACAAATGGACACCTTTACTTTATATTATAGATAGTTCATTAAATGATGAACAAACTTGTATACAAATAAATAAATTTTTAAAAGCTGGAGCAATACCAACAAATTATAACCGTTGTGAAAAAACAAAAGAAAAACCAAAGTCTTTAAAAACCATTAAAGAATGGTTGCAACAAAGATTTTTTTGTGATGATGAAAAATTAACTACATATGAAAAATCTAATAAACCCGAACTAAATGGATGGCTTCCTATATTTCACAAAATCAAAGAAGGCAATTTACATGATGTTATAAAGTTAATCAAAGATTTTGCAGATATTTATAAGCGCGACAAAAATGGTTGGAGTTCTTTTCATTATGCTGTTCTTTATAATCAACCTGATATATTCGAAGAATTATTAATTCATTCAGTTCCACAACAAAACAAGTATTATGATAAGAATGGTTGGGGACCATTACATTTAGCTTGTGACTATAATAACACACTAATAATAGATTTGATAGTTAAAAAAAATTGTAATGACTTATTACACAAAGATAATAACGGTAATAATCCCATAAATATTGCTGCAGCAAAAGGAAATTTTTATCCTTTGGAATTAGCTGTTAAGCATAATTTGAATATTTTCGAAAATTTAAATCACGAAAATGAAACTTTTATAGATATAGCTATAAAGTCAGGATTTTTCAAAGAAATATCTGATAATTTAGTTGCTATGGAAAAAAAACATAAGGTATTAACAAAATTAATTTTAGATTCAAATTTAACAGCCATAAAAAGTATTGTTTCTAAACATTTATTAAACAAAGATATATTAAATGTATTACTAATTACAGCTATTAGATATAACCAAATAAAAGCAGTTAAATTATTAATAGAATATGGTGCTAATATATCTTCAATATCATCTCAAGATATTGATTTACCAAACATTATAAACAATACTGAAATGTTAGAATTTCTAGTTAAACATGGATTCAATTTAAATTCTGAAATTATGCGAGTTACCCCAGAAAAACTTCCAATTTATGAAAATCAACATCAATTTCTTCAAATGTTAGAATCTTTAAACTTCAAAGAAAGTTTGATTAGATTAAAAAAATTAGCACCTGATTATAACAATGAATTTCATCTAGTGTTTTTTGTTGCTTATGCTTGGGGATCTGGAGGCGATGTTATGGCTTCAAGTAAGTTAATAACTAATATACATGAATTTTGTAAAAATCTAGGTGTTAATATTAAATTTACCGTATTTGGTCAAAGTGATTATAGCTCAGCTATAAAAAATATTACTATGAAAGGTAAATTGGATGAAAATATTAAATGTGAAATCAAAGAAAAAAAATTTGATTATCAATGTTGGTTTGATCAAGACCAAACTGGTTGGTATGATTTTTTACAAGAATCATCGGTTAAAAGTACTTTAGCTTCAGCAAATATGGTAATTTCTTACCCTACATATCATTATTTTACAGGAAAAGATAAAAAATTATTAGCTGATATTTTAAGCAAACATAATACACCTATGTTGGCTATCACTGAATATGATTTTCAGGAAAAAGTTGCTCCTATAGATTCTCTAAAATTTGAAGAATTTAGGTTAGGCATTGGAGGTATGGGAGTTTTGATTAAAGAAGATTTACATCCACTAGATATTCAACATATTTATAATTCTGAAGATCAGCAAACTTTATTAACTATTTTTAATTCATCAGATACAATTAAAAATATTAAAGAAATAAACTTACCTCATATGGAATCAGAATATGCATTAAACAATAATTTATTTTTCGCATATTTTGCTGAATATCCAGAAGAAGAATTAGCCTCAGATAATGTACTTAATGTAGAATATTTTGTGGTCATGTGTATATTAAAATCATTAAGAACAGATCCTAAAAAAAATATTGATATTTTTGTTCCTGTTAAAAAAGAACATTTTAGTAAAATTATTGAATTATTAAAAAACAACAACTTATTAAGTGAACAAGAAAAAGAATTGATCGGAAAAATAACCATATTAAATAAAGACAACAACACAGGTATGTCTGAAAGCAGCAGCAAAACATTTTCTAGCAATCATGAAAATCAAGTGGATGTCAGGTTGATTAATGGGTTTCGTTTGCAAAATTCTACAATGTTACATTTAATTGAAAAATCACAATTAGTAATAGGCGCAACAGGTGATCAAAGTTTATACGAGGGCATTTTATCTAACAAATTAGTTATGTACCAAGCGTTAAATTGGAAAGCACTACAATTTAAAAATATTATTAAAATATGTGAACAACATTCTTTACATAGTTTAGCTGAATTTTATAAATTGCAATTAAAAAATAAGGATGTACCTGTTATTGATAATTACAAAAAAATTGTTGAGATTTTAATAAACAAACCTGAAAATTTAAAAAAAGAAGCAACTCAATTAGCAGATATTATACGTAAAGAACATAAATTAAATTTAAAATTAGAAAACAATATTTTATCTTTATTGCAAAAACAAATTTTTTTCAAGCAATCTGTCCGCAACAATAATTTAAGTGATTTTAGACTTAAAAAAGTTAACCATCAATTTTCCGATAATTTACAAAACCTTTTAAAAGAAATTATTCCACCCGAGATTGAATTTAAAGATTTTAGATTGCTACAACTTTCTGAAATAAACATTCCCGCTGATAAACTGTATAAGAAACACAAGAGAAATAAACTTTCTACCACAACAAGCAATGAAAAATATTCAGTAATGTATCTGCGCTCAAAAGATCATAATGATGAAACTATTACTCCATTTGTATTTTGTAGTGATTTCTTGTTAGGGAGAGGAGCGCTAGCCAGGGTTAAAGTTGCTCAAAATGCAAACACTGGAGAATGGGTTGCTGTCAAAATATTATCCAACACCAATAAGCATGAATCAATAGAAAAAGAAAAAGAATTATTAAAAATCAATAACCAATATATTGGTTCTATTGAATATAACAGTAAAATTTATATTTTTCAAAAATATTTACAAGGAAAAACTCTGGAAGAATCTTTGTGTGACAATCAACCTAAATTTTTAAATTTAAGCAGCATGTTACAATGCGCAATTACTTGCCTTAAAAGCATTAATAATTTACATGAAAATGGATTTATTCATACTGATTTGCATCCAGGGAATTTTATGCTTGATTATAACCATAACGCATGTATTCCTTTTGATTTTGGTAATTGTGTTAAATTAAAAAAAGATAATTTTGAAAGAAAAGTGTATGGAAGAGATGCATATTTTTTACCTCCAGATTTTTTAAATCCTAGTATGATTAGGGGGGCGTACAAACAAAGAAAACCTGTACATTATAATAAAAATACAGATTTATATGCTTGTAGTATGGCATTGTTAAATATATTTTCAGGGATGCAATTTTGTGACAGAAAATTTTCCGATAATTTTAATCAAGAAAAACCTTTATTAGGAGAAGTTAACTTTATACCGCATTGTCCATATGCCGATGATAGTACTTGGGAAAAAATTAAATTTAATTTATTAGAATTACAAAAAGGCAATATAAATTTAGAGGAAATAATAGAAAATTTTAAAAAATTAAATAAACTTTCTAAAAACGAAACACCCAATCACTCAGAAGGTTGGACATTATTGCACGAAGCTGCAGCATCATTCGATAAGGATAAAATAGTTAAATTAATTAATTTAGGATACAATCCTTTCTTGAAAGATGCCGACGGAATTAGACCTATAGATTTAGCAGTGCACTCTATAGAAACCCAAAAAGTTATCATAAATTCAATGAAACAATACTATAAGCTACATCCTTATATAGCATTTAAAACTTTAGAAAACGCAATCATTAATAATAAAATTGATATAATCGAACAATTTGGAATATACGAACTAATAGATTTTAATTTGCAACACAACATAAGCTTAAGTGGTAGCAATTTTTTTACATTTTTAATTACTGCTGTAAGAAAAAATTATCCTAAAATGGTTGAATTATTAATTACATATGGCGCCAACCCTGATCTTTGCGACCAAGGAGGTTGGTCTCCATTACATCATGCTATAGATGAAGATAAAAACCTAGAATTGATTGAAAAATTGTTGGATTTAGGCGCTTTTGTAAAACAAGATATTTTACAATTAGCTATTAAAAAACATAGTCAATCAAAAGATGTAAATAAACAAAATATAGAAGCAATAATAAAATTATTAATAAAATATATTCCAGAAAATAACTATTTAGAAATTCTAGTAGAAATGATTTACCGTAACAATGGTTTTGCAGTTTCTTGTATGTTGGAAAATCTAGAAAACAATGCTTTATCGTACAAGTTGACAGATCCAAATGGATGGGGATTAATTCATCAAGCTGCTAGATTTTCCACCCCTGAAATTTTAAACATTATTTTAAATAAAAATTATGATGGAAACATAAAAAATAATAATGGAAATACTGCGTTACATATAATTGCTGCTACTGAAAAACCAGGCAAACATTTTAATAATAATATAAAACTATTATTGGAAAACAATGCAGATCCATTTATAAAAAATAAAGATGGATTGAATGCGATTGATTTAGCTTTACAAGCAACCAATCAGAAATTTATAGAAGAATTACTTAAAGTTTACGAAAAAGACCATAATTTAAAAGGAATGTATGATAAAGTTTTAAAGGCTTACCCAGAATTAAATTTAAACAATAAAATCGAAGCTAAAACAGCAGTAATTGAAGAAGCATTGCAATTAATTCACAATAGAATTATTAATTTAAAAGATAATAAGATTAATATTTCTCCAGGAGAAGCACTCTTATTGTTAATACAAGAGCATTCTACTATAAAAAAAGAAAAAAAATTATTGTGTAAATTATATTTAACTGGATTTTCATCTAAAGATGAATTATCAAAATTTAAAGCAATGTGTGAGGACAGTAGTTTACTTGCAAAATATAATATAAGTTATAATCCTGAGGTCATCAATAAAGATGCTAATAGAAGATATTTTGAATCTCATTTTTGTTTTGAAACCATGAAAAGATCTATAACTGAATTAGATTTATCATTACTAAAAGGTTACTATACAGAATTAGAAAAATTGTTTATTAATGAACATAAATATATTGATAAAGTTTTTACAGGTAAATTTTCTGATCAATCTGTAAATGAACATAAAGAATATGCAGATTCTATAAATAGAATTCAATCTGAACCACAGTTTATAGCTTTAGAAGAAAAAGATAAAGAAAAAATGTTATTATTAGTTAAATGTTGTTTTTTATCAGTTGTTGCCGTTAGGTATGGTGATAAAAATGAAAAACAATTTCCACAATTTCCTATAAATATTTACGGAACAGGATATTATTCTAATCAAGCTAGAGGTAAGATACCAAAAATACAAGAAAATACCTCAAGTTCAAATTATGGTATTATGCAAAATTTTATGCCATTACCTATAGATGATTTAGCTTTCACTAATAATTCTTTTAAATATGTTAAGCCTAGCGACATTGGCATGCCAAATTATTTAGCAGATTGGCCTGTAATGGCTTTCGATTATTTAGTTCATCCATTTGTAAATTCAATATCTGGAACTATGTTAGCTAATATAAGAGCGATGTCTTATTTAAAATCAAATGACAAGTTTGTATTAAATGATATTAAGAACCTTAAAAATTACTTTAAATCATTAATAGTTACTATGAGTTTTTTAAGTGGTGGACATAGTTTATTTGAATTTTCCTATCCATTATTTTTAAAAGAAGTTAAAGAATTTTTTAAAGATATTAAAGGATTTGATCATTTAAGCTTAGACACATTATTTTTCCAAGACAATCAAGAAGCATTAGATGTAGCTATATCCAGAACTATTGATTATAATAAAATGCTGTTAAATAAACAAGAATTACATGCAGAATTATTAAAGAAAAAATCCATATCTATTGAAGATAGTGAAAATCATAATCTAATAACATTAAAAATATTAAAAAAAATATTGAATGATAACGGGCTAGTTGAGAAAGATATATTGCAGCTAGCGATGGAAAAACACAAAGAAATTAAAATGTTGCATGGAGATTTATCTGATATTCGAAAAATCATAATATGGTTAATAGAAAATAATTTAGATATAAAATCAAATAATCATTTAGATACAGATGGAAATTTCTTTAAGCTATTATTGGAAACTTGTAGAGAAGAACGTGGTTTAAATGCAAAATATATTGAGCTATTAAATATTTATCCGGAATTTAGATTAAACAGTAAAGAAATACCTTTACATAAATCTATTTTAGATAATAATATACATAAAATGACTGAAATTTTAAATAAATATCCATTATTAATTAATCAATCAGATAAAAATGGTAATACAGCATTACATTTATTAGTAAAAAACAGAAGCCAGCAAAAATTAAGAAAATTTCTTGAATTCAACCCCAACTTAAATGTTAAAGATAAAGATGGTAAAACTCCACTAGAAATATGCGAAGATCCAAACATAAGAAAAATCCTTGAAAAAAAGATCCACCAAAAAAAGATAACATATAATTACCAAAAAACAATAAGCAAGAGTTCAGAACAAGTAATAATTGAACCTTTAGATGGTTTAAAGTTACCTAAATCAAACCCTGGTGATGATAAAATTAAATAGATGTAAATATGTAAATCAATCAACAACTCTGGCTTTTTCTTCCAACATTATAGGAATATCATTTTCAATTGGATAAGCTAATTTGTCGAATTTACAAATTAGCTCATTATTCTTTTTATCGTAAAGTAAATTCCCTTTACATAAAGGACATACTAAAATTTCTAACAATTTAAAATTGAGCATACAATCCAAACATATTTAAATATATAATAATTATTATAATATTTAACAAATTAAAAATTAAATCTAAAAACTGAAATCTATTCTACAAAAACTTCTCTTTACTCTAAAATCTCGATCATTATCCTCAACAATATCTGATTTTTCAACATTTAATTTTTCAATATTTTTAGGAACCAAACAATTAACTTGACTATTAGTAGCCGCATTAGAATTACGCAAATTATAATATTTATTTATCCATTTAAAATAGCTTAACATTTTTAATATTTCCTCTCCTAAACACCCACATTGACACTCTCGATTTTCAATCTCACCAAGATCAGAATCATTATAATTCTCATTTTGTATTTTAATTGTAACATCTTCAATATAATTTTGAATTAGCTGATTAGATTCTTGCATAAATCAAACTTTCCTTAATAATTTTTCAGCCTCCACACAAATGTCATTAGCATATTTTACAACTAAAGCAGGATATTTACCAATTGCAGTTTCTGCAGAAAAAGCAATAATCTTCGCGCCATCTAATACTGAATTTGCAACATCCATCACCTCAGCTCTAGTTGGCATAGAATGTTCGATCATCGAATCCATGATCCCAGTTGCAACTACTGCGGGTTTATTATATTTATTAGCAATTTCTAAAATATATTTTTGTAAACCTGGTAATACTGCCAATCCTAATTCTACCCCAAGATCACCTCTTGCAACCATAACACCATCAGCTTCTTTGGTTATTTCTTCTAAATTTTCAATGGCTTTTTTTGTTTCTATTTTAGCGAAAATTTTAGCTTTACTATGTGCTTCTTGAATTATTTTACGAACCTTAATAATATCACCTGCTGTTTTTACAAAAGATATCGCAAATAAATCAATTTTAAATTGAGCAGTAAAGATGATTGCCTCTTCATCTTTACTGGTTAAAGCATCAGCTGTCAATCCTCCGCCTTGCAAACTTAGCCCTTTATTATCAGACAAATATCCTGGAGTTTTAATCAAACAAATAATTTTATTACCATTAATCAATTCTACTTCTAAAGCTATTTTTCCATCGTCTAACAATAAAATATCTTTATTATTTAAATCTTTATACAAATTAGAGTAAGAGATCTTAACTGTTTTTTCTGTGCCTGAATTTTCATCCAAATCTGGATCTAATATAAATTGATTGTTAGCTTTTAAATGAACTTTTTGATTAATAAATTTACCAATTCTGATTTTAGGTCCTGGTAAATCCACACAAATATCTATATGTTTATAATGTTTTCTTGCAACATACATTAAATCTTTTATTCGATTAGCATGCACCCCAAAATTACCATGCGACATATTTAAACGCACGACATCCATTCCAGCCAACAACAGATCTGTTAAGGTATTTATATGATCCGTAGATGGACCTAAGGTTGCCATTATTTTGGTTTTTCGAATATTCATATAATATAAGCTTTTTTATGTTTTTTTATTATATATTTTTACAATTTTATATGTTTTCAAAGTTTTGCCATAACTATTGCTGTATCTAACATCCGATTTGCAAATGCCCATTCATTATCATACCAAGATAAAACTTTTACTAATTTACCAACAACTTTGGTTTGAGTTAAATCAAAAATACTCGAGGCAGTATGTTGATTGAAATCTACAGAGACTAACGGCAATTCATTGATCGCTGTAATTTCAGATAATTCATTTAAAGTAGCTGTTCTTAAAATATTATTAACTTCTTCAACATTAGTGGTACGTTCGGCAATAATAGTTAAATCTACTACTGATACATTAATGGTTGGAACTCTAATTGCTAAACCATCTAATTTACCTGCCAATTCCGGAATAACCAAACCAATAGCTGCAGCTGCACCGGTGGTGGTTGGGATCATAGAAGTAGTTGCAGAACGTGCTCTTCTTAAATCTTGATGATATACGTCACTAAGCACTTGATCATTTGTATAAGAATGAACAGTTGTCATTAAACCACTTTCTATACCTAATTTTTTATGTAAGGTTAACGCTAGTGGCGCCAAACAATTTGTAGTACAAGAAGCATTAGATACTATACGATCTTCTTTGGTTAATTGTTGATGATTTACTCCATAAACAATAGTTTTAACATCTATTCCTGAAGGAGCTGAAATTAAAACTTTTTTAGCTCCCGCATCTAAGTGCATCATCGCTTGAGATTTACTAGAAAATAAACCAGTACACTCTAAAACTAAATCTATATTTAAAGCTTTCCATGGTAAATTTTTAGGTTCAGAAATAGATAACATATTAATTTTATTATTTATATCATTGTTAATAATTAAATAATTGTCTTTATAATTTAATGGAAAACCAAATTCTCCATAAACAGAATCATATTTAGTTAAATGTGCGTGGATCTTAGGATCTCCAATATCATTAATTGCAACTATTTGTAACTCTTGAACTTTAGAACCATAATTATCATACAATGTTCTAAGTATATTTCGGCCAATCCTTCCGTAACCATTAATTGCAACCCTAATTGCCATTTTCAGCTCCTCGATTTAAAAGTGATAACACCGCTTGTGATATATGATCTACTGTAATACTAAATTCCTGATATAACTGGGTTCCAGGAGCCGACGCACCAAAACTATCTACTCCAATGACTTTCCCGGTTAATCCTACAAACTTATGCCACATAAAAGTATTACCAGCCTCGAGTGCTACTCTTGCTACAATATGACTTGGTAACACTTGTTCTTGGTACTCTTTAGATTGTTGTAAAAAAACATCTACACTTGGCATAGAAACTACCCTGATTTTAACTGTAGATCTTAATTTTTTCCAAGCTAACATTGCTAAATTAACCTCAGATCCGGTTGCTATAATAATACATTCTGGATCAACAACTTCAGATAAAATATACCCTCCGTATTGGATCTGAATTAATATAGACAGATCTCTTGTAGACAGATCTCTTGTTTGCTGCATAACCGCTTGCCTAGTTAAAATCAAACAAGTAGGATGATTACTATAAATCGCAAATCTCCAAGCAAATATAGTCTCGATTGTATCACATGGCCTCCATATAGATATATTTGGGATCATTCTAAGCATAGCTAAATGCTCTACCGGCTGATGAGTGGGGCCATCTTCACCTAACCCTATAGAATCATGAGTTAATACATAAATAATTTTATTTTGCATTAACCCACTTAATCTTAAGGCACCTTTAGCATAATCAATAAAAGCCAAAAAAGTTCCTCCATATGGAATAAATCCTTGATGTAAACTCATACCATTCAAAATACAAAACATCCCAAATTCTCTTACTCCAAAATGCAAATAATTAAATTCTTTTGATTTTTTTGCTATATTGTTTGTATTATCAATTTGAAATGGAACCGCATTTACATGTAAAGTAAGATCTGAACAACCTAAATCCGCAGATCCCCCAAATAATTCTGGCAATTGATTGCTGATTGCATCTAAAAATATCTTAGATGCTTGCCTGGTGGCTAAATTTTGTGAACTATTTAAATGCTCTTGCAATAATTGATTAATGGTTTGATCTAAATTTTCAGGTAAATTATTATTTATTCTTCTGTTAAATTCTATAAATAATTCCGGATATTTCTGTTGATAGTCTTTAAATTTTTGCTCCCAAAAAATATTGCGAGCTGCAGCTTTTAAAGCGTGAGCTTTCCAAGCTGCATAAATATCTGCAGATATCGTAAAAGCCTCTTGATCCCAAGATAAATTTTTTCTAATTAATGCAATTTCTTCTTTACTAAATGGCGAGCCATGTGCTTTAGAAGTCCCCTCAACACTTGAACCATATCCAATTGTGGTATTACAACATAATAAGCTAGGGCGATGAGGCTCTAATCTAGCAAGAACTATAGCTTTAGTTATACTATCTGGATCATGACCATCAATATTTTCAATTACATGCCAATTATATGCTGCAAATCTTTGGGCTACATTTTCAGTAAACCAATTTTCTGTACTACCATCAATAGAAACTTTATTATTATCCCAAAATACAATTAACTTATTTAACCCTAAAATTCCTGCTAAAGAACATACCTCATGGGATACCCCTTCCATTAAACACCCATCCCCAACAAAACAATAGGTATAATGGTCAATAATATTTAAATTTTCCTTATTAAAATTACTTGCTAATAATTTTTCAGCTAATGCCATACCAACCGCCATTCCTAAACCTTGCCCTAGAGGGCCAGTTGTGGCATCTACTCCGGGAGTAAGGTTATATTCTGGATGTCCTGGAGTTTTGGAGTGTAATTGCCTAAAATTTTTTAAATCTTCAATAGTTAGTTGATAACCAGACAAATGTAATAGTGCATATAATAAAATGCTTCCATGACCATTAGATAATACAAACCGATCCCTATTTATCCATTTTGGATTTTTTGGATTATGAACTAAAAAATCATTCCATAAAACTTCAGCAATATCTGCCATTCCTAACGGCATACCTGGATGCCCGCTATTTGCTAAGTTAATCGCATCCAGACTTAAAAATCTTAATGCATTAGCTAATTTTTTTTTGCTTAAATTATAAAACATGTTACTATTTTACCTATGTCAACTTATGTTACAAGCAACCATAAAAATATATTCCAAACTATTAATACACAGCTATTAGTTGGCATTGGTTGGAAAATACTATCTTGTGCATGCTTTGCCGGAATAAATATTATAGTAAGATATTTAGCCGGAAACAAAATTAAACTTGAACAATCATTACCTATCTTAGTTATAATATTTTTTCAAAATATTATAAGCACAATTTTTTTGATCCCTTTTGTGTTTAAAAAATCCACACCTATTAAATGTTTTTTAGCTACTAAAAATTTAAATTTACAATTATTGAGAATTGTATTGACTACATTTGGTATGCTGCTATGGTACAACAGTTTAATTAAAATGCCAGTTACTCAAGTTATAGCAATTAGCTTTATTTCACCAATCCTAACTTTAATAGGAGCTATTGTATTATTAAAAGAAAAGTTAAATTTTAAAAAACTTATAGCAATTATTTTAAGTATAACTGGAGGGATCTTAATTAGCAAAACAAATCTAATCTCCTATAATATTTTTAGTAATTTAAATGTACTGTTACCAATTAGCGCAGGACTGGTTTTTTCTTTGGACAAACTTATTACTAGAAAAATCTTAACTCGCAAAGAATGTCCTAAACTAACTACTTTATACATATTAGGTTTTACAGCTCCATTATGTTTTATATTGATATTAATTACTAATTCTTGGGTATGTCCTAATTATTCTAATTTTTTTATGCTGTTATTATTGGGAACTTTAGGAACTGTTGCAAACTTTGCTTTTACAAAATCTCTAGCTACTGCAGAAATTACTTCTATTATGCCTTATGGAATTACTAAATTAATTTTTAGCGCAATTTTAAGCTATATATTTTTTGATGAAATTCTTGAAACTTTTAATATATGGTTAGGAGTAATAATTATATCCATAAGTACAATATTATTAACCTCAGTTCGACAAAATTAAAAAGCTGATAGTTTTTCTTGTGTTCAACAATAAAACATAAAAAAAATTAATTATTTTTTTAAATATACTAATAAAATAGAAATGGCAGCAGGTGTAATTCCAGGGATCCTGCTTGCTTGCCCTAAAGTTATCGGGCGTATTTTTTTGATTTTTTCAAGCACTTCATTAGATAATCCCGAAACATTAGTATAATTAAAACTATTGGGAATAACTAAATCTTCGTATCGATTAAATTTTTCAATTTCTAATTGTTGTTTAAGCAAATACCCCTCATATTTAACCATAATTTCTAAGATTTTCATTAAATCAGGTTCGGCTAAAGTACTATTTACTGAAGGTAAATTATTTAACATTCCATAATTTACCTCTGGTCTTTTTAATAAATCAATTGCTTTAAGATCATGCTCTAATTTTTTTCCGGAAATTTTTTCAAAAATTAAAGCATCTTCACTTTTTGTTGTAATAACAATTTGTTTTAATCTTGATATTTCTTGGGCAATCAAGGTTTTTTTAGATAAAAACTTATCAAGCTTAAGAGCATCAATTAAATTTAATTTATGTGCAATTTCAGCTAATCTATGATCCGCATTGTCTTCCCTTAATTGCAATCTATATTCAGCCCTGCTAGTTAACATTCGATAAGGTTCATTCGTACCTTTAGTAATTAAATCGTCGATTAATACCCCTATATAAGCTTGTTGTCTGGTGGGATACCAAGGCTCCAATCCTAATGCAACACTAGCCGCATTGATCCCTGCTATTAAACCTTGTGCTGCTGCCTCCTCATAACCAGTCGTACCATTTATTTGTCCTGCAAAAAACAATCCTTTTATAAACTTAGTCTCTAAAGTATGCGTTAAATCTCTTGGATCAAAAAAATCATACTCTACTGCATAACCAGCCCTAGTTAAATGAGCGTTTTCTAAACCTTCAATACTTTGAATCATTTTAATTTGTACATCAAAAGGTAAACTAGTAGATAAGCCATTTGGATATAATTCATTAGTATATAGCCCTTCTGGCTCTAAAAAGATTTGATGAGAATCTCTTTGACTAAACTTAACCACTTTATCTTCGATAGATGGACAATATCTAGGACCAATCCCTTCGATCATCCCCCCATACATTGCAGATTTTTCTAAATTATTCATAATAATTTGATTAGTATATTGATTAGTCCTTGCTATATAGCAATCAACCTTAGAGATATTTTTAAAAGTTTTATGATCTTCCCAAATAGAAAAATATGGAGTAATTTTTTCCGTAGGTTGAATTTGTAATTTAGAAAAATCCACAGTACGCTTATCTATTCTAGGAGGCGTTCCTGTTTTTAAACGATTAACACTAAATGGCAAATTATATAAATTTTCAGCTAAGGTAATCGATGCACTATCCCCCATTCTGCCAGCCATAGCATTATATTCTCCAATATGGATCTTGGCATTTAAAAAAGTCCCTGCAGTTAAAATAACTGCTTTAGTTGAAAATAATAATTTTGAACTAGTGATTACTCCAGTTATTTGATGATTAATGATCTGTAAATCATCAACATTGGCTTGAAATACTAATAAATTTTGCTGATTTTCAATGATCTTGCGTATTGCTAAACGATATAAGTTTCTATCACTTTGCGCTCTTGTCGCTTGTACTGCTGGCCCTTTACTACTATTTAAAGTTCGATAATGGATCCCTGCATAATCAGCAGCAAGGCCAATAGCTCCACCCATTGCTTCAATTTCTTTAACTAAATGCCCTTTGCCAACTCCACCAATTGCCGGGTTACAAGACATTAACCCTATAGTTTCTATATTGTTAGTAAGCAATAAAGTTTTGGCGCCTCTTCTGCTTGAAGCTAAAGCTGCCTCAGTTCCAGCATGCCCACCACCAATAACAATAACCTCAAAATTTTCTTTAAATTTTACTAAACTCATAAATTTTACTTACCAATACAAAATTCAGAAAAAATTCTATTTAATAAATCTTCATTAGTGAACATCCCTGTTATCTTAGCTAATTTGTCTTGAGATCTTCTTAATTCTTCGGCAAACAGATCCCAATTTAAATAATTATCAGTAAAAACCTTTTTAGCAATTAATAATGAATCTAATGCTTCTTCTAAAGCTTTAATATGCCTAAATTTAGCAATAAATACTGATTGCTCATTATCATTATTCAATCCGACTAAATCTTTAATGTGTTGAGTTAATTTATGCATACCTAAATCTTTTTTTATCGATATAAACACTATATTAATATTATTTTCTATATAATCATCCGAAACCAAATCTATTTTATTTACTAAAATTAAGATTTTTTTATTTAATAATAATTCTTGATTAATCATTGCTGGTAAAAATTTTGCTAGACCCAAAGGTTCTTCAATTTTCAAAAAATCCTTAGCTTCTAGCATTAATAAAATAAAATCCGCAACTTCTAATGCTTTAATCGCTTTATCTACTCCGATTTTTTCTACGATATCATGCGTTTCTCTAATCCCTGCTGTATCTATAAAATCTACTACTAAACCTTCTAAATTAACTTTATTAGATACTAAATCTCTAGTAGTCCCAGGGATCTCAGTTACAATTGCCCGCTCTTCTTGAGAAAAATAATTCAATAAACTTGATTTACCAACATTTGGCTTACCTAAAATTACTGCCTTTATACCATCATTTAACAATGCACCTTGTTTAGATTGCTGTAAAATAATCTTTACTTGATCTATTAACTTATTTAATTGATTCTCTATATTTAATTTAGATAAAGGATCTACATCATCTTCTGGAAAATCAATAAGAGCCTCTATATTTGCGCGTATGTGAATTAATCTTTCTAATAAGATATTAATCTGTTTAGAAAATTCCCCTTGTAAGCTTTTAACCGCAGCCATAGCTGCTTGTTCAGTTTGCGCATTAATTAATGCTACAATACTCTCCGCTTGAACTAAATCCATTTTATTAGCTAAATATGCTCTTCTGGAAAATTCTCCAGGTTCAGCAATTCTTGCTCCTAAAGCAACTACTCTTTTTAACAACATATTTAGTATAACTGGACCACCATGACCTTGTAGCTCAAGGACATCTTCTCCAGTAAATGAATAAGGTGCTTTAAAAAAAATCGCAATTCCTTTATCTATAATTGCTAAATCTGCATTTAAAAAATCTGTATAAATTGCCTTATTAGGATCTAATTGAGAATTTTTAAGGATTTTACTAATAATGGTTTTAACTAACGATCCTGAAACTCTAATAATTCCGATCCCGCCTACCCCTAAAGGAGTAGCAATAGCAACTATGGTATCTCCTTCTATTGGTAACATATTTGTAGCTAATATTTAAAATTATTTTTTAGTTTATTTAGATATTGATTTTTCTAAATTTCTATTAATAAACATTTGCTGTAAAATAGATAAAGTATTATTCACCACCCAATATAACATTAATCCTGATGGAAATTGTAAAAATAACACACTAAAAAATATTGGCATAATCATTAAAATTTTAGCCTGCATAGGATCTGCTGGTGGAGGATTCATCTTTTGTTGAAAAAACATACTTAATCCCATCATAACTGGCAATACATAAAAAGGATCTTTAGCAGATAAATCAGTGATCCATAACCACCAAGAAGCTTGACGCAATTCAACACTTTCCAATAATACATAATATAATGATATAAATACTGGAATTTGTAATAAAATCGGTAAACAACCACCTAAAGGATTAACTTTTTCCTTACGATATAATTCCATAATCGCTTGACTAAATTTTTGACGATCAGCACCAATATTAGCTTTTAAAGCTTCAATTTTTGGTTGCAACTTACGTAAATTCCCCATGGAATGAAAACTATATGCCGATAAACGATAAAACAATAATTTAACAACTAAAGTAGTAATAATAATAGACCATCCCCAATTACCAATTAAATTGAAAATGTTTTTTAATAACCAAAATAATGGTACACATAACCACCATAATACCCCATAATCTACTGTAAGATCTAAAGCAGGAGATATTTCTTTTAACACTTTAGTAATTTTAGGGCCAATAAATAATTTAGTTGAAATAACCTTAGAAGTACCTGGAGATACTTTAATTGGAGAATTAACAAACCTTATGCCAAAAGTATTATCATTAAATTGTTCTGTTTGATATTCTGTGAAATTGCTCGGATCTGGTATCCAAGCACTTACAAAATAATGCTCTAACATGGCAATCCATCCACCATTAAAACTAATTCTATAAGGATCTTTCATATTAGCAAAAGATATCTTTTTGTACTTTTCCTCCGGAGTATTAATAGCAGCCCCAGTATAAGTTCTTAAGCCTCCACCAAATATCCCACCACTAGATTTTTCTGCACTACGCCTTAATCTACCATACATGCTGCCGGTATAATCTGTTTGACCATTATTTGAAATTATATATTGAACATCAATTAAATAACTATTTTTATAAAATATAAATCTTTTAATAAATTTAAGTTGCGAATTATTTTGGATCTCCCCCGCATACGATAAATCTACAGTTAATTGATCTTGATTATCTTGCATTACATAATTACTTTTTGCAGCTGTAAATTTAGCTCTACCATATACTTTTGAATCTGGACCAATTTCAGATAACAATCCAGATTGCACAATATAAAATCTATCTGCTTGTTGAGTTAACAAAGGAAATCCTGCTTCTTTATGTTGATTTTCTTTTGGGTATTTTTTTAATTCTGCAAAAATTAAATCTCCATTTTCGTTAATTTTTAAACTTAAATTATCAGTAACTACATTTACAAGAGATGTATTATTTAATTTTTTATAATTACTTAATGGATCTTTAGTTGCCGGATCTATAATAGCATTAGGTAACTCTTGAGTTCCAACTTCATCTACAACGTTATAATCTTTACTTTTAACAAGATTATTAACACTCTGAGTTTGATTATCTTTAGGACTAAAATATTTAGAAAATAAAGAAAAACCTAAAAAAATTACTACTGATAACAAAATAAATCTTATTGTTTGCTTATCCATAATTATATATTAACACCATTCTTAATTATTATACTTAACTTAAAATTATATTGATTATATTTTCTCTAAATTAGATTTTTTAACGATATCAACAAAAGGATGACAATGCAACAATCTAACTAAACCTTTAAATGACCCTCGACAAACTCCATATTTTAAAATTGCCAATTTAGTATAATCAGAACAACTAACATGATATACACAACAATCCCCTAAATAAGGAGAAATACTATATTTATAAACTTGAATACTACCTATAGCTAATTTTTGACTAAAATTTTGAATAAATTTTAACGCCCAACTATAAAATAATCTACCCAACGATATATTCCTAATAATTTTTTTTTCCAAATATCTAGTTTTTCTTTGGATTCAAACTTTTTAATCACTAGGACTAAATCTTTATTAACCATTTGTGGTTTATTAACTATTTTAGATTTAAAAGTTCTAAATAATTCCTTTGCAATTCTCTTAGATTTATTCCTGGCTACCGCTTTTTTAATATTTTTCTTAATAGCTATTACCCCAAATCTAATTATATTCACATCTGTATTCAAATTATTATCTGTTACCCATATAGAAAAATCTTTACTTACCAACAAAGGTCGATTTTTAAATAATTGTTTATAATCAGGTCTACTATACATTTTACTGATTTTCACGTTAAGTAAATAATTACTTACTTGCTTACTTACTTACTTAAAACGTAACGGCCTTTTCTTCTGCGATTACTTAAAATATCTCTACCAGATTTAGTTTTCATTCTTTTTCTAAATCCATGCGTTTTCTTCATTTTTCTATTACAAGGCTGGAAAGTGCGCTTCATGATTCACCCAACTAAATTTAAAATTATTATTTAATATATATATTACTATATTAAGAAGTATCATTTTCTTATTTATAGTTAAAAAAGTCAAACTAATAATTATTAGGTCTGCTAGCAATAGATCTAATTGCCATCCCTAGATAACATAGACCTCAACTTAAGTACAATAAATAAGTTGATTTCAATAAAATACTTAAAGTAAAATAATAATTATATCCTGGTTACTAAATCTAATTAATAATAAATACATTACCTTAGGGGAAAATATTTTATGCCAGAAAAAAATTTACCAATAAGTTGTTACAATTCAAATGACAAACACTGCCATATATTATATTGGCCGAGAGAATACTGTTCAGCACATGAATTTTTATATAGAAAATTGTATTGGTTCTTCTGTTTCAGGAAATTCTAGCACAAGCTCTAGTAGTTTAAGTAATCCACACAATTCTTCCGCCAACGTAACTAGAAATACTTACTTGAGACCGACTCAATTCTACCAACCAAGCTACTTTGAATCAAGCTATGGAGACTTACAATGCGGTCGGTATAACCTGGTTTTTACCTGGATCTATGGATGATTTAGGGAAAATATGCTTGAATGCCACTTTAGCCGACACTAACATATCTACAGTTAAAAAAATGTTTAACACTTATAGGAAAGTACATTAGATTAAAAGAACTTGAACAATTAAAATTAAAAGCACAATAATTGATTATTAATAATTACAGCTTTCATTTGCTGCTATAATCTGCCACTAATTTAACAGTTTTACCAGAAAAAGCTATACCTATAGAATAAATTTCATTAATCCCTCGAGAGCGTAATTCTCGATCATATTGTAGTTTTTTGATTTGCATTAATGCTTTATTTGCTTCTTCAGTTAAATTTAATTGTTCATTAATTGCTTTAAACTCCATAACTATACCAATTTTTTTAGGATCTTTTGGTATTAAAGCTAAATCGTAACGCCCTTGCCCTGATTCTCGATTAGTTCTAATTTCATGAGTATCTTTAAGTCCACAAACTATCCCTAACATTAACCCTTGATAAAATACTTCTTGGATATTTTTTCCAGTATCATGATAACTTGCCATCTCTATTAAGATCTCTTGCAGACTATTTTCAAATTCCTTAACCTTACCAGTCGCTAGAAATAACCATAAATTTTGATACCAGATTATTCCACGGCTTCCTGACAACCATTCTTGTATAATTTTTGTATATAGGGATCCTATTTCTTTATTTGGTATGGCAAGCTCACATTCTTTATAACCACAATAATTTCTATTAATTTTTATAGCCTTTAAATATCCTGTCATTAAAAATAAGCTCCAAATAGCAGCTTTATTTTTTTCTAAATCTTTAAATACTATATGTTGATCAATAGTTTCTTTAATAAGAGATCCCGAAATTAATTGACTAAATTTTTCTTTAATTGTTAAATCAGATTTAATTAATAATTCTCTAATTAATTCATTACTGCTGGTATGGATCCAATATAAATCTAAATCTCCTTTATTTTTAATAAATTTAATAATAGACCATGGATTATAAATTATAGTTTTACCAAAAACATAACCATTATACCATTCTTTAGCTTGTTCAAGATTTTTCGACATATTAGCTTTAGCTAATAATTCTTGTACCTCAATCTCAGTAAATCCAAAATATTGAGCATAATTTTCATCTAAGATTGAATATATTTCAACATTACTAAGACCTGAGAATAAACTTTCTTTAGAGATCCTTAAAATTCCAGTAAGTATTGCTCGTTGTAAATTATTTTCATCTTTTAATGGTGCGGATAAAAAATTTCTAAAAAAAGGAATAAGTTCATCATAATACCCATTTAAATATGCTTCTTGAATCGGAGTATCATATTCATCTATTAATAATATAGGTTTTTTATTATAATATTTATGTAAAATTTCTAACAATCTTTGTATGGAATTTTCCAAAACAACAGGATCTATAGTTTGTTCTAAAATTGCTTCTATATAGTTTCTATCATCTTTTGCTATATTTAATGACTCAAAAACTGTTCTATATGATCTATAAATTTTAGCAACAAGATCTTTAAGTTTTTTTATACAAGCATCAAAATTAGATTGTTTTAAATCTTTAAAAGTTATAAAAATCACAGGATGTTGACCTTGATGTTCTATACAATTTAAATCTTTAGCAATATTTAACCCTACAAATAATTCTTTAGTTGATTCTCCTTCTACTTGATCAGCAAAAAAATGATGTAGCATGGATAAATTAAGTGTTTTGCCAAAACGTCTTGGACGAGTTAATACAATAACTGGAGTAAGATCATAAATGATTTCTTTAATAAAATTAGTTTTATCAACATATAAATATCCTTTTTGTTGAGGATCTTTATTCTCGATTAAATCTCTAAAATTACTTACACCAACCGGTAAATGCATTAATTAATTTCCTTCCTCTAAACATCAATATTAACCGCAGATAATGCATTCATCTCGATAAAATCTCTCCTAGCCTCAACATCATCCCCCATAAGGGTGGTAAACATAGCATCCGCTGCAACTGCATCTTCAATCTTAACTATTACCATATAACGAACTTTAGGATCCATAGTGGTTTCCCATAATTGATCTGGATTCATTTCTCCTAAACCTTTATATCTTTGAATTTGCTGCCCACGTTTAGCCTCAGTCATCAACCATTCTATCGCTAGTTTAAAATTTTTAACTGGCTTAATTTTATCCCCTTTTTTTATATATGCCTTATCTGTTAATAACCCTTCTATATTAGAACTTAATGAACTTAACAACATATAATCTGGACTTGTGAAAAATTCATAACTAAAATTATAAACATTTTCCATGCCATGATTAGTAACATACACTTTTGGTAAAAAGATTTTCCTTTCATTACAAAAAACTGCATCAACTCTATACCCAACCCCTGCTTTACCATGCAATTTTACATGCTTACATAATAATTCTGTCCAATTGTTAGTATAACCTTCTACCCCAAGTTTAGAGTTCTCAATGCTTGGAACATAGATTAAACTTTCGATAATTTCTGCAGGATAATTTTTAGATAATCTATTAATAACTAATTGAGCTTCACGATATTGCATAATTAAATGATATAATTTTTTACTAGATATAGGATCTTTATTATTATCAGCGCTATCACTGCCTTCATCATCACCACTTCCAGAATATAAATAAGCATCCTCTAAAGCTAATTGTACTAAATGTTCTTCTAAAGCACTTTCATCTTTAACATACCTTATTTGTTTACCTTGTTTAATTCTATATAAAGGAGGTTGAGCTATACATACATGACCTCTTTCAATCAATTCTGGCATTTGCCTATAAAAAAATGTTAACAATAAAGTTCTAATATGCGAACCATCTACATCCGCATCTGTCATAATAACTATTTTATGGTATCTTAAATGATCTGGAGAATACTCATCTTTACCTATCCCACACCCCAACGCCGTAATTAAAGTACCAATTTCTGCACTTTGTAACATTTTATCGAACCTAGCTTTTTCTACATTCAAAATTTTACCCTTTAATGGCAATATTGCTTGAGTTCGACGATCGCGAGCCTGCTTGGCAGACCCCCCCGCTGAATCTCCCTCTACTAAAAATAATTCTGATAATTTTGGATCTTTTTCTTGGCAATCTGCTAATTTACCTGGCAAACCAGCGATATCTAATGCACTTTTTCTTCTCGTCATTTCTCTGGCTTTTTTAGCAGCTTCTCTAGCTCTAGCTGCTTCTATAACTTTATTAATGATTAATTTGCTCTTAGCAGGATTTTCTTGTAAATATTCTTGTAATTTTTCCCCTAAAATTGCCTCGACTACCGATTTTACCTCTGAGGAAACTAATTTATCTTTGGTTTGAGAAGAAAATTTAGGATCGCCAATTTTAATTGATAATACTGCAGTAAGACCTTCTCTGGCATCATCCCCAGTAGTTAGGATCTTTTGTTTTTTAAGTGCCCCTTGTTCTTCTATATAATTATTTAAAGTTCTAGTTAACGCATTTCTAAATCCTGATAAATGCGCCCCCCCATCTTTTTGAGGAATATTATTGGTATAACAAAAAACATTTTCTTGATAACTATCGTTCCATTGCATCGCAATTTCAACAACTATTTGTTGCTTTTCAGCTAATATATAAAACACTTCAGGTATAATTAACGTTTTATTACGATTTAAGTGACTTAAAAATTCTTTTATCCCTCCATCATAACGAAAAATATCTTTCTTACCATTACGTTCATCTAATAACTCTATAATTACCCCTTTATTTAAAAAAGCTAATTCTCTTAATCTTTTAGCTAAAATATCGTAACTAAACACAATATTGGTAAATATTTCTTTACTAGGCTTAAAAGTAATTTCAGTTCCACTATGCCCTAGAGATTCACCAGTTATACTTAAAGGAGCGCATGGATCACCTAATTCATAAAATTGTTCATAAATCTTTTCATTTCTTCTAATTAATAAATGAAGTTTTGCAGATAAAGCATTTACGACCGAAACCCCAACCCCATGCAATCCACCAGATACTTTATAAGAAGAATTATCAAATTTTCCCCCAGCATGTAAAATCGTCATAATTACTTCTGCTGCGGATTTACCTTCTTCGGCATGTATATCTACCGGGATCCCTCGACCATTGTCTTTGACAGTTATAGAATTATCTATACGAATGATAATTTCTACCTTTGAACAGTGCCCCCCTAAAGCCTCGTCTATAGAGTTATCTACCACTTCAAATACCATATGATGTAGCCCAGTCCCATCATCGGTATCTCCTATATACATCCCAGGCCTTTTTCTAACAGCATCCAGCCCCTTTAACACTTGAATACTAGAAGAATCATAAGCAGAATTATTACTATCTTGCTTTTTGGGATTTAATACCTGCGAGGCTGCTTTATTATCAATGTTTTCCATGAATATTATTTTCTCTTTTTGTTCAGTTTAATAGTTTAAATTATTAAAATTTAGCTTAAAAATTATTTTAAAATTTATTAATGAATTTAAGTATTATATGCTGATCGCTACTTAATTTATACACCAGATTAAAAGAGTAAAATATTTGTTGTTATTTCTTCAACCAACTTCCTGGTTGTGAAATTTTTATGCTTATATCATCACTGATTTTTTTATTATTTGAAGTATTCCAAGTGCCAAATTTTTTATTTAATCTTTCTAACTCTTCCAACCTCAGTTAGACTAAAATTAAAAAGCCTAGAAAATCATTAAGGAACTATTAAGTTTTTCTTATGTTTGATTATTGAACAGAAAAAAAACTATCAGCTTTTTAATTTCGTAGAACTGAGGTTCTAAGCTGTTCTTGCATTTTCTGGTTCCATAATTTAACACCTTTTTCAAACGAATCTTTGCCAGATACTTTAGGTATTGATAAGAAAGTAATTTTTCCCCCAGCTTGTAATTTAGCTCTTACATCGTTTTTCTCATTTTCACTTAATGGACTACTCTTCGAACATAATAACTCATTACGTTGTTCAGCGGTTATTGTGCCATCTTGGCGGGCATTTCGTATTATTTCAAACAGATCATTTAAAATTTCCTTATTTTTTATTCCATAATAGGCATAATCTAAAAAGTTTTTTTCAAGTTTAATTTCTTCAGCAAAATCTATAAAATGAGCGAGATTCCACTTAGAAGTAGAAGATGTGGATAAATTTTCTATCGCACTCCATAAGAACGTATACGCTTCTAAATTATTATTTTTAAAAATAATATGCAATGGGGCTTGACCATCTATATTTCTTTGACTAAAAATGGAAGCCATTGTTTTAGAATTACCTAAAGTTGTATTTTTTTCTAGAACAAGTAATTCTAACAATTTTTTTAACAGTTCCCGTTTATCTATTTCTTTTGGTATAGTTACCCAATTTTTAAATAAATAATGAAATATATTATTGTTTTCATTTTTTCTATCAATACTTCCAATAGTTTTATTTACTTGCGATAACATAGTAGATGTAGCAAAAGATTGATTATATCTTTTATGTAATAATTTAACTAAAGTATTATAGTCGTTGAATTTTGCAGCTAATAATAGAGCACCTTCTGTTCGGCTTTCACCTTTCTGATTGCTAGCACTATCTTTTGTGCCAAATTTAGTAAAATCTAATTTTTGCTCTAATACTTTATCTATAATAGCTGAATTTTTGTGTTGTAATCCATAGTTAAACAATTCATTCCATAAGTTTACATCTGCTAGTTGCTCGCCATTATAATTATATTTACCTATAATTATTTCAATTAAATCTTGGATAATAGTATTATTTATAATCTCTTGAGGTAATGATGATCGTTTTATAAATTCAAGTATTACTAATTTGATTTGATATTCTTTCAATTTTTCTAAATATAATTGTTGCTGATCTTGATATATATTATTCATACTCATAAGCACAGCTGCATCACAAATATACAATATAAGATTAGCATTTTCAACGCTTTGTGGTTCTTTTTCTAATTGTTCTATAAAATTATTTATTTGTATAAAATCATTATTTTTATATGCATTAATGAATTGTTCCATCAATTCATGATTATTATTAAATATTTTTAGCAAATCTTTTAAAACAAATTTTTGCATTGCATTAACACGTGCTTTGGTTAATTCACCAAGATGTGTAGCTAATTGATTTATTTTTTCATTTAAATCTTGCCCTTGAGGTTGAAATTGTGGATTAGCTCCTTTATTAATGGTTTCTAAAATACCGTTATATGCTAATTCTTGTTGATGTTGATCTTCTATTAAAGAATTCATTGCCTTCATAAAGCTTAAAATATATTGTTCTTCTATTTTATTAATTTCTGCGAGCGCCCATAACAAAATATATTTTCTTTTAATATCTTCGGAACTTAATAAAAAATCAATATAGTCTTTACCAAATTGTCCTGAATTCTCATATTGAGTAGAAGTTCTATAAGGATTATAAATACTTTGGTTTCTAGCGACAGCATAACGTTCTCTAGCTCCTAGATCAATACGTCTTATTGCAACTAAATTTTTTTTTGCATCTTGAATAGCCATAAATTGGCCAACATGCAAACTTTCATCTCCAGCTATGCTGCTTGAAAAAACACCGCCTGCTAATTGCCACTGAGTGGTTGGAAGCATATTAGTAAGATTTTTTTTGATTTTTTCTGGATGCCAAGATTCTTCACTAAACAAGGTTTTTGGGTTACGTTTTTGACCATAAAATATTATATCTAATGGAACTACATTATGAGCAGTATCATTTGGGATTACTTTATCTTGGATAGAAACCGTATTGGTTATTCCATTTTTATCGGTATATAATCCAACTTGTGCATAATTTAGGGTATTTGCTAATTGTGTTGGTATTACACCAGAATTTTTAACGAAATCTGCTGAGCCTTCCATAACGCAGGTGGCAGGATCATCAACTTTTACTAATATTGGTATGCTTTCATGAATGCTCGATTTATAAAAAGCCCCTAAACCTTGCTGGCCTCTACCTTCTAATTTATTAATTAGCTGATATTTTTTTTGCTGATCATCTTCAAGTGTATTTGCATCTTTATAAGCTAGCTTAAAAATGTGTGACATAATATAGCTCCTGTTTTTTTATTTTAGTTATATACATTTATTAATGTAGCATGTATTTTGCGAAAAAAAACACATATAACCCTCGTTTCGTACCAAACATATAAAATTTTTTGATTAAATATCTTGTTATTTTCAGAAAAAAAATCTTGTTAGGTTTTTAGCGTCTCAATAAACAAAAACAAGAATTATTAGAAACTATTCGTGCATATTCCCTGAACTAAAGTGCATATGCTAATTTAATATTATTTTTTTAGTAAATAATTCGTAAAATCATATAAATCTTCGAATATTAATAAATTTTGAAAATTGTATATACACTCATCATGCATAGTATGACAACCTTTACCGGTTTTAACTAAAACTGGTATAGCGCCTACAGATTTTGCCGCCAGAAGATCTGACAAAGAATCTCCAACAAAATGAATTGAATTTAGTTTGAAATCTACTTGATATTCTTGAGCAATTTCCAATAACATTCCTGGATTTGGTTTGCGACACTCACAATTGTCAGATTTTTGGTGGGGACAAAAAAAAATCTTATCAATTTTAACCTTATATATTGCTAATAAATTTTGTAATTTATTATGGATTTTTTCTAATTCTTTTATACTAACTATTTTTTTAGCAATTATAGATTGATTCGTGGCAACAACCACAATATACCCAGCTTGCTTTAATGCTGCAATTGCCTCTAGGCTTTTAGGGATCGGAATAAATTTTTCTTCTTTAACCACACATTGATTAGGAAATTCTTGATTAATTACTCCATCTCTATCTAAAATTATTATTTTCATATTTTTTCAAGATCAGCTAATTGAGAAAACAATATTTTTAATTTTAATAATAAACATATGCGATTATTTTTAAGTTTTTCATCAGGCACTACAACCATGACTTTATCAAAAAAATTATCAATCAATGGTATTAAAGTAATCAACTTACGCAATACTAAAGAATAATTTTGTGCTTTTAATAATGGTTGAATGATTTCTTGTAAATCTGTTAAACCTTGATACAACAGTTGCTCTTCCTCGGTTTTAAATAACTTAATATTTACAATTTGATTATTACAGTTTACCAAAAATGTTGGTTCTAATTTATCTAAAAAATTAACTATTCTCTTGTTGGCTGCAATTAAATTATCAAATCCTTCCACCATACTAAATTCAATTAAAGCTTTTAATCTTAAATCCAAATCATATAAATTATAATTTTTTTGATTAAAAACCGCATATAAAAAATTAATGTTTAAATTATTTATATTCGTTATATACCAATTTTTCAATCTTTCTAAAGTAAATTCTATTAACTGATCCTCAATAGTTACATTTTCTTTTACATATATCTCTTCTTGATAAATAGCTATAGTAATTTCAAATAATTCTACAAAATTTAAAGATAATTGTTTTTCTGTTAATATTCTAATAATACCTAAACAAGCTCTACGTAAACCAAAAGGATCTTTGTCTCCCGTTGGTATAATGCCGATTAAAAACATTCCACATAATAAATTTAATCTATAAGCTAATGCCACACAGGTCCCAGGCAAAGTTACAGGTAGTAAATCTTCAGCAAATTTAGGCCAATAATGCTCAGTAACTGCTGTTGCTGTTTGTTCATCAAATTGCTGTAATTTTAAATAATGCCCACCCATTATCCCTTGTAATTCTGGAAATTCCAAAACCAGATTAGAAACCAAATCAAATTTACATAATATTCCTGCTTGCTTGGTTGCTAATTGCTGTTCAATATTGCCTTGCAATAAATTACAAATTTTAATTGCAATCTTTTGAATTATTGTTGATTGTTTATATAGATCTCCTAGTTTTTCTTGCAAAATAACTGTTTTAAGTTTTTCCAGCATTGCAGAAATAGGAGTTTTTAGATCTTGGGTATATAAAAACATTGCATCTTCTAATCTGGCGTGCATTACTTTTTGATTGCCTAATATAATATTATTATAATCTTTGGTTTTGATATTGCTGATTATAATAAATTTTGGTAGTAATTTGTTATTACGATCCATTAAAGCAAAACTTTTTTGATGATACTTCATCACTAAAATTAAACATTCATAAGGTAATTGTAGAAATTTTTCAGAAAAACTTGCACATAATACTACTGGATATTCCACCATATTAGTAACTTGCTCCAACAAATTTTCATCTAACATACATCTAGCATTAAGCTCTGTTTCTATTTGTTGGATCCCTGATATAATTAATTGTTTTCTTTGATTAAAATCCGCAACCACCTGCCCCATACTTTGTAATTTCTGCTGATATTCTAAGGGATCATTAATTTTAATTGGTTTAGCAACCATAAATCTATGACCATAAGTAAGATTATTTGATCTAACCCCAAATAAGCTACAATCTACAAGTTTAGAACCAAACAATGCTAACACCCAATGAACTGGTCTTGCAAAAATTACTTCCCCTTCCCCCCAAGACATTTTAGGACCAGGAAGATCTTTAATTGAAGCAGTAATAATTTCTGGCAATAAATCAATAGTAAGTTCTCCTGGAGTTTTTTCTTGATATTCTACCCAACTAGATTTTTTATGTTCATCAGTTACGATATTTAATTGATTAAGCTCAATATTTAAAGAATTAACAAATCCCAATAAAGCTTTAGTAGGACAACCATTTTCATCATACGCAACAGTTATAGATGGTCCTTTTTTGATTTTTAATTGTTCTGATTGTTTTATAGATAATTGCTCTATTAATACAGCAAACCTTCTAGGTGTTGCAAATGGAGTTGCTCGATAAAATGTTAAATTTTTAAGACTGAATTGCTTAATCAATTGTTCCCTAAATGTAGATACAATTTGGTTAATAAACATAGGTGGTAATTCTTCGGTACCAATTTCAATAATTAAATCTTGATGTTTTTGCATAATGGAAAACCTAAATCTTCTCTTATAGAATAATATTTTTCTGCTACTTGTTTAGCTAATTTTCTCACCCTTAAAATATAATCTTGCCTTTGAGTAACCCCTATAGCTCCTCTTGCATCTAATAAATTAAAAATATGCGAAGCTTTTAACACAAATTCATAAGCAGGAGCTACTAAACCTTTATCTAAACAAGCAATAGACTCTGCTTCATAATCTTTGAAATGGTTAATTAACATCTCAATATTAGCAACTTGAAAATTATAACATGACATTGCTCTTTCGTTCTGATATACATCAGCATAATAAATTGGCATATTATCTGAATTATATGTCCAGATTAAGTCTTTAATTGTGTCTTTATTTTGTAAATACATGGCAATCCTTTCGATACCATATGCAATTTCTACAGTAATCGGCTTACACTTTAAACCTCCCATTTGCTTAAAATAGGTAAATTGGGTAATTTCCATTCCATTTAACCAAACCTCCCACCCTAAACCAGCAGCTCCTAAAGTTGGCCCTTCCCAATTATCTTCTACAAATCTAATATCATGTTGTATGGGATCTATACCTAACTCTTTTAACGAATCTAGATATAAATTTTGAATATTAATTGGAGAAGGTTTAATAATAACTTGATACTGAAAAAATTGCTGATTACGATTGGGATGTTCTCCATATCTTCCATCTGCAGGTCTTCTAGAAGCTTGTACATGAGCGCAACTCCAAGGTTCAGGACCAATTGATCTTAAAAAAGTTGCTGGATGAAAAGTCCCAGCTCCCACTTCTAGATCCATAGGTTGTAAAATAACACATCCTTGCTGCTGCCAATATTGCTGTAATTTATTAATAATTTGTTGAAAAGTAATAATTGTAGACAATTGTTTTTCTATATAATTTTCATGCATTTGTAGGTTCTGCATTTACAGATAATCCTTCTTGTTTATCAAAAATGAACTGATTATTTCTTCTATCGCAAGCAATAATTTTAGATCTTAAACATATAATCAATATAATCCCTGGAATAGCTGCAATAGTTGAATAAATATAAAAAATCTTCCAACCTAAATATTTAACTAAAATACCAGCAATAGGCCCTATATAAATTCTGGCAATTGATGCTATAGAAGATAATAAAGCAAATTGTGTAGCCGAATATTGCTTATCACATAACCCCATTAATAGTGCTACTAAAGCGCTGGTACCCATACCTCCACATAAATTCTCCAAAAAAAACACTGCTATCGCTAAATAATAATCTTTTCCTACTATTGCTAATAGAATATATAATAAATTAGTAACCGCTTGGAGACAACCAAAAAATAACATTGCTTGAAATAAATTAATCTTAGTCATTAATATTCCAGCTAACATTACTCCGATTAAACTTGCAGCTAAAGTAACTAGTTTATTAATTGTACCAATAGCAGTTAAACTAAAATTTAAATCTAGCAAAAATTGATTAGTCAAAGAATGAGATAATACATCGCCTAATTTATATAAAATAATTAATAAAATAAAATATCCAGATTTTTCTTTACTTAAAAATTGTTTTAATGGAATCAACATTTCTACTAAGATTGATTTTAATTTAAACCAACTTAATTTAAACCAACTTAATTTAAACCAGATTGATTTAAACCAGATTGATTTTTGATCAGATACAAGCTTATTACTATTATTTATATTCCTATCACTGTCTGTTCTATCAGCAGTATTATAGGTGGTAGTATCATAAGCAATTAAGGTTCCTACAACCCCTACAGACATTAAAGATGCCATAATAAAATATGCCTGTCTCCATCCTAAGTGATCAGCTAAAATTAATCCACCTGCTCCTGATACTAACATTGCCAATCTATAACCTTCAATCCCAATAGCTGCTCCCAAACCTCGCTCATCTGGATCTAAAATTTCTATTTTATATGCATCAATAACTAAATCTTGGCTAGCCGAAAAAAAAGCTAATAATAAACCTAATGCACTTAAGATCCATGGAGAAATTTTAGGATCTAATCTACCCATAAACATAATATTTAAAATTATTAAAAGCTGAGTAGTTAAAATCCAACCTTTTCTTTGATCCATAAATTTAAAGATCGGAGAGCTATAACGATCTAAATATGGAGACCATAAAAATTTATATACATACGGTTGCCCGATTAAGCTCATAAAGCTAATCGATACTATATCTATACCGCTAACCTTAAACCAAGTTTGTAATAAGCTAACAGTTAAACACAATGGTAATCCAGAAGAAAAGCCAAGCAAAAATATGCTTAGCATTTTTTTAGATAAATACTTATGGAGATAATTTTTAAACATAAATAACCAGATTTTTAACTTGGAACAGGAACGCCAGGTCTGTTGAATGATGGAGCTCTAATGTTGTTAGGCTTATTATCCACTTTCAGGGAATTTACAAAAGTATTTGCTTCATCGTTTAATTTGCTAGCAAAAAATTTCAATTTTTCTAATGTATTAAAGTATTTAACATCATTTTCTTTAATATTGTCTTCTACTATTTGTGGAGTATCAGCTGAAAATTTTCTTTCTATTATATCATCTAAATTTTCATACATAATAGTAGGAGATAAATGTTGTATAAATTCTTTTATTTTTTGCTTGATTTCATCCTCTTCATCTTCAACACTTTCAGAAATATTTTCCATCTTATAATAATCACATAACAATGAAATAATTCTGTATTTAAAGTCATTCATATTAACCAAAATCTCTTGGGTTTCACCGGTTAACTTGCTATATTTGTCTGCTGTCTCTAAGATTTTTGATTGTGCTTGCGGAGAAATTGTTCTTAAATATGGTATTTGCCGCCAAATTGAGCTTAAAGATTCAATTTCATAGCTTTTACCTGATTGAACACCACTTAAATAATTAAATGACTTTATAGATGCTGCAATATTATTTAATAAATATTCTTTAATTTTTTCTTTTTTACAAATTTTAATATTTTCTTGATATTCAATATCTTTTTTAAGATTATCGCTATTATCTTCAAATAACTTTAATACTCCTTTAAGTTTGATTTCTTCTTCAAAATTATAATTAGCTAATTTACCTTCATCGTTAGTATCTTTATCTTTATTTGGAAATTTATCAAATTGCTTTTTTATATAATCTATATCAAAAACTTTATCTTTATGAAGAGTTTCCCCCACTGCCCAAGCATCTGTTCTTAGTATAAAGCTATATAATTTTTTCTTGTATTTTGAAATACTTTGGTAAAGTTCATATTTAATTTTATTTTCTTCTGATTTATTTTCTAATCTAAATTTTTCTAATTCTGATTCTTTTTCAATTATTTTTTTTACCAAGTTTTTTATTATAATTTTAACTGCAGCAATTTTCTTTTCAGATTCGGTTGTTAAATCATTTAACTCATCCTCAGTCTTATCAGAAATAACCAAGTACACTTTAAGTACTTTATTTAAATTTTCCTCAACTCTTTTAGGTAATATTTTCGACATTTTTTCAGCTGTAATTTTTCCACCTAATAATTCTTTTTCAGCTTGTTGGAATAAAAGGAAATGATTTTTCTTAGAATCAACTTCACTGTCATTTTCAATTAATTTAAAAAAATTCTTTAATATTTGTTTTTCAGTAGAATTATTTTTAACTAATTCTCTATAATGTTTATTAAATGATTTGTATGGTTGACTTGCAGCCATATTAAATAACTTACTATATTTGGAAAGTTCCTTTTCTTCTGAGGTTAAAGAAGTTTCTGGATTTAAAGAAATTCTAATATTGCTAAGAGATTTATATAATTGTCCAATAAATCCACCTTCAGCATTGGAGCTATTATAACCAAAAAAAGATTTTACCAGATTAATAAGTGGCTTTAACATTCCAAAAATCCCATAATTACCATCGTCATAATTAAAATATTGAACTGGTATTTGTTTATGTTGGTGGGTATTAATACTACTGCTTGTAGCTAATTTACGATACATTTCTTGTAATTCTGATAACTCTTTAGTCTTTAAGTCTTTCCATTCATCTTCAACTTCATCAGCATCAGCATAAACATCAAAATAAACATCAGCATCATTTTTTCTAAAAATAGAACTATTTATTTTATTTTTAATTAATAAAAATAAAATCTTAATTATTAATTGATTTTTTTTTATGTCGTTAGTAGGCATACAACTTAGCTTTCCCGTTTATATTAATTTATTTATATTTTATTAGTATTTATAAAATTTATATTAACCATAATATTATTTATTATACTATAGAAATGATGTAATTAATATTTTACACACAACAACATAAAGCCAACAAACAAATTGTGTTAATTGATCGACTAAAAAACAAGCGAGATTAAACTAATTTTAACCTCACTTTTCAAGTAACCTTAATTTTTGCCCCCCTGTTAACAAATATCTTAAGGTTATAATTATAGTTTTTGTTATATATAAAAATTAATATTTATTTTTATTAATTAAAATCGAAAAATTACTAACCAAAAAATTTAAAGTGTTTATTAACTAATAATAATTATTTATTTAAAATATTAAAGTTTATTATTTTTATTAACAGAAGCTTTAATTGTGGATAACCGTAAAACCGCTGTAATTAACAGCAAATAAACAAAAAGCAAGTCTGTTGCTTTAAGCTGTATAAGATATTATTTAACTGTGGATAAAAAGAGTATATGTAAATATATTCCAAGAATATTAAAGTTTTCCCCAGGAATACCTACTATTAACTAACATCTTATAAACCTCGGTTCGACGAAATTAAAAAGCTAATAGTTTTTCTCGTGTTTAACAATCAAACATAAGGAAAAACTTGATAGGTCCTTAATGATTTTCTAGGCTTTTTAATTTCGTCGAACTGAGGTTATAACGATTATTAGGTAAATATTAAGTAATTAACTTACATTTAGTGGTTTATTAATATAGATTAATTACTCTTGTTTGTTAGTAAATTCAGTTCTACGAAATTAAAAACTAATAATAATAATAATTTTTATTTATTAAACTTATTGTTATTATATAACAACATCATTTCTGTGGATAACCATAAAGAACGCTATAAAATAATAATTCTTTGTTTGTATATAAGTTTGGGAATATAATAGCATTTGTTTATGTATAAGTTGTGGACATATATAACTTTAAGCTTATTTGTGGAAAATAGTGGACTTTTTCCACAACATATGTAAAGTGTCATATACAATTTGTATACAAGTTATACAGATCTAAGTTTTAATTATTATAAAGTTATAAAAATTTCAATTGTTTGATCTTAAACTTAAAGGATGAATTTTTGTGTCTATACCTAAAGATTTATGGCAGCAATGTATCCTACAGCTTAAAGAACTGATCCCGCAACAGTTATTTAACCAGTGTATTACGCCATTGCAAGCAGAAGTGACTAACGATAATGTAGTTATTTTTGCCCCCAATCAATATGTGTTAGACAAAGTTATTCAAAATTTTTCCCAAACCATAGAAAAAGTAATTAATGGGATCTCAAAAGAAACATTTGGTAAGCTATCTTTTTTTGTTGGTGGGGCTGCTGCAACCTATTCAGGATCGCAAAATTCATCCAATAACCAATTAAATACATCATTAAACTCAACATCACTCGAGCTGAAAAATTTAGAAAAGAGTCATACTGTTAATACTAATTTAAACGAAATGTTTACTTTTGATAATTTTGTTGAAGGCAAATCAAATCAATTAGCTAAGGCAGCATCAAGACAAGTAGCAGAAAATCCAGGACGTTCTTATAATCCATTGTTTTTATATGGGGGGGTAGGTTTAGGTAAAACTCATCTTATGCATTCTGTGGGAAACTTGATTTTATCTAACAAACCAAACTCTATTGTAGTATATCTACATTCCGAACGTTTTGTGGCTGATATGGTTAAAGCTTTACAAAGTAATGCAATTAATGAATTTAAACGTTTTTATCGTTCTGTAGATGCTTTGTTGATAGATGATATCCAATTCTTTGCAGGTAAAGAACGTTCTCAAGAAGAATTTTTTCATACCTTTAATGCCTTATTGGAAGGTCAACAACAAATTATCTTAACTTCGGATCGTTATCCTAAAGAAATTAGTGGCATTGAAGAAAGGCTAAAGTCTAGATTTGGATCTGGTCTAACAGTGGCAGTTCAACCTCCTGAGTTAGAAACTAGAGTAGCAATTTTAATTAACAAAGCAAAACAACTAAACATAGACTTACAACATGAAGTTGCGTTTTTTATAGCCAAAAGAATTAGATCTAATGTTAGAGAATTAGAAGGTGCTTTGAAACGAGTTATAGCTAACGCACAATTTACCGGTGGAGAGATTAATTTGCCTTTTGTTCAAGAAGCGTTAAAAGATTTATTAGCCTTGCAAGATAAATTGGTGTCTATAGATAATATTATGAAAACAGTTGCAGATTATTATAAAGTTAAACTTGCCGATTTATTATCTAAGCGTCGCAGTAGATCGGTGGCTCGTCCTAGGCAGATGGCTATGGCTTTATGTAAAGAGTTAACCAATCATAGTTTACCCGAAATCGGAGATGCTTTTGGGGGGCGAGATCATACTACAGTATTACATGCTTGTAGGACTATCAAAGATTTAGCAGTTACTAGTGCTGATTTGGGAGAAGATTTTAAAAATTTAATTAGAATTTTATCAACTTAAAGCATGTTATTTACTATTTCTAAAGAACATTTATTAAAATTATTTAAATTAGCATTATTTGTAATAGTAGATAAGAAAGCAGTTAATAATATTGTTGGTTCACACGTATTATTATCAGTTGATCAAAAAAAAATTACGTTAATTGCTACAGATTTAGATGTAGAATTAATCATTGAAGAGGGATTGTCTTCAGTAGAATCTCCTGGGGCAGTAGTGGTTCCTTTTCGAAAAATTAGTGAAATTTGTAGAGCTATGACTGCAAATATAGCTTTAAAAATTGCAACTAGCGATGAACTTGATCAATTAAAATTAACTATTCAGTCGCAACAAGGTTTTTTCTCTATAAATTATTTATTACCTGAGGTTTTTCCGGTTTTGACTGAAAAAGAATTTGCTTCAAACTTTTCGATCAAAGCTAGTTTTTTACAAGAAATAATTTCTAAAGTAGCATTTGCTATGGGGGATGATGAAAGTAGACATTTTTTAAATGGATTATTATTACATTTCACTAATGATAATATAGCCTCGGTTGCAGCGGATGGTCATCGTTTAATGATATGGGAAGTAAAATTATTGAAAAATGAAGAATTAATTAAAAATCTTCAAGATAATTTGAAAATTTTAATTCCTAGAAAAAGTATTTTTGATATTTTAAAAATTATAGCCGACATTAATGGAAATGAATTTATAAATTTAAGTGTAGGCAAGTTTCATTTTAGAATTAATATAGATCAGCTAACCTATACTTCTAAACTGTTAAATGTAGAATTTCCGCCATATAAAAGATTAATTCCAATTAATACGATTAATGAATTAACTGTAAATCGAGAACAATTAAAGAGTTGTTGTTTAAGAGCAGCTGCATTGCTTGGAGATAAATCTCAAGGAATTAAGTTGCATTTTAAAGCTGATCAATTAATTATAACTGGTAATAATGAACAAGGTGATGTAGTGGAAGATAGTATTGTTGCTCATTTAACAGGCAAAGAGTTAGCAATTTTCTTTAATCTTAAATACTTATTAGATTTTTTATCTAATAGTCATGTTGATAATATAATCTTTAAATTTGAAAATGCTACCACTGGAGTTTTGCTCCAAGATAATCAATTACATAGTTCTTATATATTGATGCCAATGCAGATCTGAGATTTTGAAAAATCATGTTGATTCAAAATATGCATATCGAAGGTTTTAGAAATATTCAGATTGCAACTAAATTAACTTTTCATCCACAGTTTAATATATTTTTAGGAGATAATGGCAGTGGAAAAACGAGTTTGCTTGAAAGCATATATTTTTTAGCATTAGGTCGTTCTTTTAGAACTAATAAAAGTAATAATTTAATAAATTTTAAACATGATTTTGCTGTAGTTCATGCTATATATACAGATCGGATCTCTAATCAAAAAATAAAGATCAGCAGTTTAAAATATTATAATAAGCATAAAATAAATAAAATTGGTGGGGCAATAGCTACCGGTGTTGAAGTGGCGAATTTAACTCCAACTCAATTAATCAATGATGAAACTAGCAAATTAATTTTTAAAGAGCCAGATTTACGTAGAAAATTTTTAGATTGGCTGGCTTTTTATGCTAATAAAAACTATCAAAATCTTTGGAAAGAATTTCAAATCACTTTGCAGCAAAGAAATAAAATTTTAAAGCAGATTAAAGAAAAGCGATCTAGTAAATTTTCCGATATATATAAAATATTAAATAATATTGATATAATTTTTGTGGAATTATCAGCTAAAATTACGTTAATTAGACAGCATATTTGGAAACAATTTCAGCAAGTGTGGCTAAAAATAATCCACGACCTACACATAATCGAACCATTAATTACTGAATTAAAATTATTTACTGGTTGGAATGGGGATTTATCTGAGCAATTATTGAACTGTCATGATTTAGATGTGCAACACGGATTTACCCATTATGGGCCACATAAAGCAGATTTACAATTTAAACTCAATGGTAAATTAGCTAAAGAAATTCTATCTAGAGGACAAGGTAAACTTGCAGCCTTTGCTTTAATTTTAGCTAGAACCAAGTTTATTAAAGAGGTTAATTTGTCCACAGAATTTGTTAGCGTGTTATTAATTGATGATTTTTCTTCAGAATTAGATGAATATAATATTAATAAAATAATGAGAGCTCTATCTTATTATAAGAATGATTTGCAAGTATTTATAACTGGAAGTAAACAGCAAGGATTGCTAAATATTTTGTCCACTAAAGGTTCTGATGCTAAGTGGTTTGAGATAAATAAAGGCATAATTTCTGAATATAACAGAAGTATAGAACCTTATAAAAGCTAGAGCTTTATTTTTTAAAAATGTTCCACGTGGAACCAATCTATAATTTTTTCTCTTAACTCTATAATACCTATTCCATTGATGCTAGAGAAAATTTGAACATCCGCTGTTATATCTAAAGATTGCAGGGTTATTATAGACGATTGTTGAGTTGCTTTAGCTTTGTTTGACGATAATTGATCTGCTTTATTTAAAATGATATTGGTTTTTAAGTGATTATGTTTGCAGAATAATAACATTTGTTCATCTTCTGGTTTAAAAGGATGCCTAATATCCATAATTAGAATAATACCGATTAAACTTTTTCTAGTTTGTAAATATTGTTCTATTAAACTACCCCAAGCTAATTTTGTAGCTACAGCGACTTTAGCGTATCCATAACCAGGAAGATCTACTAAGTATTTTTCTGGTTCTATCTCAAAATAATTAATTGCTCGTGTTCTACCAGGAGTTTTACTAGTTACCGCCAATTTTTTTTTGTTAGTTATTGAATTTATAACGCTAGATTTACCACAATTAGATCTGCCAACTATAGCTAATTCTTTGGCATTATCCATTGGTAAATCTTGCAATTTAAAAACACTTTTAATAAATTTAGTATTATTAAAATATTGTTGATTGTTATTTATAGACATATAATATACTTAAATTTTATTTTTATTATTAAAAATAATGTAACATATAATATTAAGGTTGCAGAAATGCCAAAAAGACATATTAAACAACATATTAATTGGTTAATCAAACTAACAGTTATTATAAGCTTTTTATTTCAAATTGCTATAGGATCTGAATCTAATGAATTTGTTGAAGGTGAGCATTTTAAACGAATTTCAGTATTAAACCAGATTAATTTGCCTTCGTATAAAATTGAATCGCAGACTAATCATAATATACCACAAATTTCAATTTTTTTTAATTATGGTTGTTACGGTTGTTGGATTTTCAATAAACATTTTAATGTGTGGTTGGCCGCCCAAAAATCTCAAGTTAATGTGTCTTATTATCCAGTCGCTTTTAATGAAATTTGGGAAATACTAGCAAAATTGTATTATGTTAATAAACAATTAAAAACATATACTAATGATGAAATGTTTAACCAAATTCATGAACAACATAAAAGACTATGGATTGAATCTGAAATGGTAGCATTTTATGGTCAGAAACAGATTAATAAGTCAAAAATTATAAATTTATATAATTCTTTTGATGTTGCCAGAAAAACTAAAAATGCGATAGAAATTTCCAAGAAATATAATATTAATATAACCCCTAATATTATTATAAATTTTAAAAATAATAGTTATATGGTTAATTTAACTATGGTAAAAGATATCGATACTTTGTTTAAGGTTATAGAACATTTGATAAAATTTACCCCTTAATTAACAAATATAAACCAAAAAATTACTAAAAATTAGTAATTTTTAGTAATTTTTTGGTTTAATGCTATAGTTTTTAATATATCTTCAGTTTAAATATTTACCTATACATAAATAAAGGGGTTAGCAGTATGTTAATTTGGTTGCAAGTAATGCTGTCATTATTGAGACCGCCTGGAATCAATATCTTAATAGGTATATTAAGCTTATATTATTGGATAAGATCTTCTGGAGGAAAAGCTATATTGTTATTTTTTATTAGCTTAGGGTTGTTATATGGAAGTAGTATTCCTTTAGTTAGTGATAAATTAATAATTAAACTAGAAAGTAAATATAGACCATTTAAAACGGAAGATTTACCTCAATATCAAAATGTTAATGCGATTGTAGCTGTTTTTTCTGATTCATATTTAAGTTCAGATTTTGTTATATCTCAGAATATGCTGCAATTATCTAGAGATACTAAGCTACCTGCAGCTATCGTTAATTTAGATAATTATCGTTTATATGGAAAAAATGCTGAACCAATAAATTCGTATATTATAAATCTAATAAAATTATTAGGGGATAGTAATATAAGCTTACCGATTTCTATAGCTTATGAGAACAATAATCCTGCTGAGCAATCTAAGTATATTAAAGAAACATTAGAGAAAAATAAAATTCAAAAAATTTTTTTAATATCTGATAGTTGGAATATAGAGCAGGCACAGCAAATTATTCAAAAATATGGAGTAGAAGTTGTGCCTATACCTATAATGAGCAACCTTAGTCTACCTCAAAGTAATAAAATTAGTAGTTTTATCCCTAATGGTACTAGTTTATTGCGTAGCGAGTTGTTCGTTAAAATATATTTAGATAATTTTTTAAATCAAATCGTAAGTCAAATAAAAAAAGTATTTAAAAAATTCTAGGTGTATAAAAAATTATTATAAATTATTTGATATGGTGTATTTAATTTTTTTGATATGGTGTATTTTCAGAAACATTAGGAATATTAGGACCATTAGAAACAACAGAGGTTTTTTGATTAGATATCTCATGAAAACTAGGAGTAATTGTTTTTGATCTCTGTGGTATTGCCTGCGATCTAGCGTCAATATTTCTTATGTTTTCAGGGTTTTCTTCTGAAGCAACATTCAAGTTGTAATTGTAAGTGCCTAATAAATTTTGAATTTTTCTGAATATTTTATAGCTTTTCTTTTTGATTCTTCTATATACAATATTATTTTTAGTTCTATCTATTTTATCGTTTAATTCTTTTTCAATATCTGTTTGTTCTTGAAGGCTAGTATTATCTAATACTTTATAGCTACTTTGTTTTTCATTTAAATGACTATTGTAGTGAATATTATTTGCTTTGCTCCAAATTTCTCGTATATTTTTAACGATATTTTTTAATAATTCATTTTCACTTATAGATTTAATATTATTCATTATGGAATTTATAATGGGAGCTATATGTGGAATTGTAGAAAGAACACTAGTGTTTACAGCAGCTTTGCCAGCTAATGCTAAGCTTAACCAGCCTATGTTTTTTAGATTTTTTCCAAATTCAGGATCTTCGGAATTTATTTGTAGCATTTTTATATGCATTAGGTTTGGAGGAACATAAGCGCCTAAATCTGTTGTTCCTGTTTTTTTAACTATATCATGATTATTTATAATTTTGTTATAAGAAACATGTAACTCAGGACCTTTAAAATTACTATCTTTGAGTAAACGTAAGGCTTGAATAAAATTATTTCTAATTTTTTCAGGAACCCCACCAGAATTTATAGTAGATAAATGCAAGTTATTTATATTTAATAAAGATGGATTTTGAGCAAATTGTTGATCTTGATTAAATAGATGTTTTTCAGCATATTTTTCTATTGGTGAGCTGTATTTTTTAGACATAATTTTGCTTGATAATTTAGATTTGGATCTAGAAGAACTTAAAGAATTTTCATGTAAAAATTGTTGAGTAATATTATTAGAAAAAATTGATGATACAGTTTTTTGATGTTCTGTTGGATTCTGTTGTACGAAATCTTTAGTTAAAAAATGAGCTTTTTGATTAATTATTTCATGCATTAAATGTGAAGCTAATGTGCCTCCTGTACCTTGTCCTCCAATGTTTAAAGAAATCGATTGTGTTTGTTCTTCTGACATATCAGGATGTTGTTTAAATTCTTCTATAATTTGGTTTAACTGTTGCATAACATATTTTTTATGTTGTTTAAATTCTTGAAAAGGTAAATAGTGTTCTGTATCTAAGATTGCTTCAGATAAATTTTTGGAATTTTTAAACACCACTTTTATATCTAAAGATTCTTTTGGATCTGTAGGAATTAAAGCAAATCCATGGATACTTTTTGCATCAATAAAATTCTTAACTTTATAAAAACATTTTTTTCCATCTTTATTTAATATTGGGAGCACAGTATCATCTTGAAAATCGGCAGTAGATAAATTGTTAAACAAATATTCTTCCGAAGCAAATTCTTGAACTCGGCTATCTCTTGTATGTTGCCAATCATTAATGCTAGCTATAGCTAAAGAAGATTTATAATCCCTTTTAAAAGCTTTATTAGCTTTAAACCTAATTGGAATTAAAAAATCCCAGCTAGAGAGAAAATGTTTTCTAAAAAATTTTAATTTTTCATCAAAAAAGGTTTCTCTTAATGTTTCTTGGGAAATTCTTTTTAAAACAACATCATCCAATTTTACCTTAGAACTTAGTTGTTCTATTGCTTGATTATTTTCAAGGTTTTTGTCAATATTGCAAACTTCTAGCAATGCAAGTATAAACTGATTTTCTTCCCAAGATTTATTGCAATTAACGATTGCTCCTATAATTACCATTCTTAAATCATCTAAGGTAAAATTATCTGAAGAAAGTGAATATTTTTTTAATATTTTTTCAAACAAATCTTTTCCCATCTTTGTTTGAATTAATAGCAGTTCATGATGCTGTAACGTATAATTTTTAAAATGATTTTGTGGTGCTATAGCATCTTGGAGAATCTTTTCTAAAGAATCTTCTTGAAATTCTTGTGTATTTGTTTTGTTTGCTGGTATAACTACCCGGGAATCATCGTCAACTTTGCTAAATTCTCTGTAAAGCTCAATGATTGGTCGCAGAGCTTCAAATAATTGTTTAGATAAATCTACAATATTGTTTTTTTTATTACTTGAGTTGTTGTTTAACTGTATATCTTTAATGTTAAAAACAATGTCTTTGGTAATTTCAAACAAACGAACAATTTCATTGAACAGTTCAAGGGCTTCAGTGTCAGTATAATTTTGTTCAATCGTGTTGAGTTTTTTTACAATATCCGGCCCAACATTTAAAGATGCATTTGGATTTGTAGAGGAAGAGCTTAAATTTGAGAAAATCGAATTATCATTGTTGCTGAAGTCCTTGATAAACTGGTTAATCAAAAAAATTAAATCTTTGTTTTGCAAGATAATCGAAATAAAATTTTTTACACTTTTCATATGGTTTTTCATCTTTAAATATTTTACAGAACATTTCAAATATAAAGTATAGAACATTTTTGTGATGATTATATGATTGCTTCTAGATAATTAAATCAAGAGGTTTTTTAGTGAAGATGCTGCAATCTACAACCCCGGAAATGTTGTTTAATAAATCTTCTAGCATTATAGGGTTCTTTATGGGCAAGTTATATATATCTAAGATTATGTTGAGGTTTTCAGTTTTAAAACCATTTCTATATACGGGTTTTCCTTGTGATTTTATTATTTCTCTTGCTACAAAACTTCTAGCCATAGGTAAAACTTCTACAGCTATGGGTGAATGATTAAAATCTTCATAATAATTTTGGTGGTTTTTTATTCCAATGAATTTTTTACTATTATATGCAAGTAATTTTTCTTGAGTAAAATTGCCGTTAGTGTTATTGATGATTTGGTTTAAATTATTGCAGGCGTCAACAGTGTTGATATATGTAGGAATTTGCAGTAATTCTGAAAAGTCTATTATAGGTACTTTCAATTTTTGCAAATGCGCGGTGGTTGAGGTTGCGCCAGTTACGGCCTTGAAATTCATTTGTTCTTCAATCATTTGGTTAATTATAAAATTTACAATTTCCCCAGAGCCAAAACCAATTATTGGCTCATCTAATATTTGAGTTCTTAATGCTAAATAAATTTTTTTAAAAATTAATTGAACCATTTTTTTGCATCTTACTCTAAATATTTAAAAAATAATTAACAACAAGGTTTAATTGGCGCCATGTATTTTCAATATAATAAAAATTTAATTAATTTTCCAGTGAAAAATATTATTTCTTTGCAAACTGAAGCTAGAAATAAATTATTAAATTTAGAGTATGAATTTTTTGTTGAAAACTTTAAAAAACAAGAATTTTTAAAAAAAAAACGCACCAAAGAATTTTTTTTATATGAATTAATTCAATATAAATTATTTTTGAAAAAACGTAAACTAAAAAGACGTAAATTATTGAATCAATTAACTTTGGAAAGTAAAAAACATAATCAAGACCTATCTAATCAAGAAAATAAAGAAAAGTCAATTTTAAAACAATATGGCGATATATTATATCCTAAATTTAATTCACTAATACCATAAAATTTTAAGTTAATACTATAATATATTTATGTTTTTGATTAATATAAATATTTTTGATTATTATGCATATTGAAAATTATCGAAAAAAGTTTAAAAAATTTACATTAGCTTTTGGGTTGATTGAAGTTATGATTGCTGCTACCTTGTTGTCGATAGGATTGTTAGGGGCGGCTTCAATTCAAACTCAATCCTTAAATATAACTATGGAGTCAAGCTTAAAAGAAACTGCTATTAGAATGGTTAATCAATTAAGTAATTTTATTTTAACTATGGAAAACTCTGAATTACAAACAATGATTTCTTCTTCCTCCACAGATGAGTATGCTTGTAATAACTTTGATTGTACTTCTGGTAATTTTTATGCAGCTTTATTAGCTGGATGGAGACGTTCTCTTGATTTGTTGTTACCTAACGGTGCAGGGTGTTTATGTTTAAATTCAATCAATCCTAGCAGCCCTTCAATTAGAGTTGCTATTCAGTGGGTTAATTTATCAGGGGCAGTTAGACAAGATTTTATAGATACTCCAATTGTATCTTCAACTACTTTAACTGGAAATATTTGTACTACCTCTGACACTAATAATGCAGGTTGTAGTCCATTTTTGCCGCCTCCTACTTCTCCTCCTTAAATTATTTTATTTTTATCTGTTTTCCTAATAAATATTTTATTACTCTTAATTGTGCACTAGCATAAGCTAATTCATTTCTAACTACAGAATCATCTATGGTCGAGATACTTCGTTGTTTTAAAATATGTTCTGCTTCTATTTTAGCATTAAGTGCTTTGGCTTCGTCTAAATCGTTAGCTCGAATTGCAGAATCTGCTAATATAATACATTTATCTGGTTGAACCTCTAATACCCCGCCGAACACCACTAATGCTTCTTGAGTTTGCTCTTCTTTTTCTATCCATACAGGGGCAGGCGCTAATTGAGCCAATAATCTAGCATGACCATATAAGATTTCTAATTCTCCAAACAAAGAACTAACAAATAGTTTAACTGCTCTTCCCATATATAATTGTTGTTCTTGGCTTACTATAGTTAATGCAAATGATTTCATAACTGTTTTTCTGTTACCTTTAAAATTTCAGCAGCTTTTCTTTTAGCATCATCTATATCACCAACCATATAAAATGCTTGTTCTGGCCAAGTATCACAATTACCATTAATAATGGCTTTAAAACTTCTAATAGTATCTTTTAAACTAACATATTTACCCTGATTACCTGTGAATATTTCTGCCACAAAAAATGGTTGAGAGAGAAAATTCTGCAATTTTCTTGCTCTTGCAACGATTAATTTGTCCTTATCAGATAATTCATCCATACCTAAAATTGCAATAATATCTTTTAGTTCTTTGTAGCGCTGCAAGGTATTTTGTACGGTTCTTGCTACATTGTAATGCTCTTCTCCAATAATTTGAGGATCTAATTGTCTGCTAGTCGAATCTAGTGGATCTATAGAAGGATAAACTCCCATGGAGGCAATTTGTCTAGATAACACAATAGTTGCATCCAGGTGTGCAAAGGTAGTAGCTGGTGATGGATCGGTCAGATCATCTGCAGGAACATATATAGCTTGTATAGAGGTGATCGAACCATTTTTAGTGGAGGTGATCCTTTCCTGTAAGACCCCCATTTCTTCAGCTAAAGTTGGCTGGTAACCTACTGCTGAAGGCATTCTACCTAATAAAGCTGAAACTTCAACGCCTGCCAAAGTGTAGCGATAAATATTATCAATAAATAATAATACTTCTCTACCATGATCTCTAAAATGTTCAGCAACAGTTAATGCAGTTAAAGCAACTCTTAATCTGTTACCAGGAGGTTCATTCATTTGACCATACACTAAAGCTACTTGATGTAAAACATTATTATCTAACATTTCATTATAAAAATCATTTCCCTCTCTAGTTCTTTCTCCAACTCCTGCAAATACAGAATACCCACTATGTTCTATGGCAATGTTTCTAATTAATTCCATCATATTTACAGTTTTACCAACACCTGCTCCACCAAATAATCCAATTTTTCCTCCTTTAGAGAAAGGCGCAATTAAATCGATAACTTTAATTCCAGTTTCTAAAATACTAGTTTGGGGGATCTGTTCTTCATAACTTGGAGGTTTACGGTGGATAGGTAATCTAATGCTAGTTTTAATCTCACCTTTATCATCAATAGGTTCACCTAAAACATTCATTATTCTACCTAATGTTTTTTCGCCTACTGGCACACAAATCGGTTGACCAGTATTTTCTACTAACATTCCACGCTTGATTTTTTCTGATACGCCCATTGCAATAGTTCTTACAATCTTATCCCCTAATTGTTGTTGAACTTCTAAAATTAAATTGGTATCTATAATTCTTAAAGCATCGTAAATTCTAGGAGTGTGAGTCGCTTCTGAAAAATCCACATCAATAACCGCGCCAATAATTTGTAAAATTTTACCCAAATTTTTTGAAGCGTTAATATTCATTTTTGATTACTCCTTAAAATTTTTATTTTTATCTTTTAAACTAAACGGAACCCGAGACTATTTCTGCTATTTCTTTAGTAATAAGCATCTGTCTTTCTTTGTTATAATATAAATTTAAATCATCTATAATTTGGTTGGCGTTATCTGTTGCATTTTTCATGGCTAGCATTCTTGCTGATTGTTCGCTGGCAATGTTTTCCAATAGTGCTTGATAAATTAAAGATTCTATATATCTATTTAATAATAAATCTAATAATTGATTAGCGTTTGGCTCAAAAATATATTCAGTAGGTAATTTTGTACTTTTAAAATCCACAGGAGCTATAGGGAGTAATTGTTTAATTACAGGATTTTGTTTAATAGTAGTTTCAAATTCATTGTAAGCAATATATAAGCCATCTATTTTTTTTGCCATATACTCTTGGAGCAAAACTTTAATTACTCCAATGAATTGTTGGATTTTCGGTTTTTCTCCAATTTTCTCCTGACTAGCTATAATAGTACTTTTTAATTTACCAGTTACAAAAATTTTTGCTTTTTCTCCTATAGTTGCAATAGTTACTGAAGATTTTCCGTGATTGGTTTGCCAAGATTTTACGTAATTATAGCATTTTCTAAATAAATTAATATTCAAACCACCGCATAGCCCTCTGTCTGAACCAATAATCAATACTCCTATATTATTTGGTTGGCGTTTGATTAAAAAATCATGAGAATTATTACAATTGTAAGCAAGATTATAAATTAGTTCGATGATGGATGCAGTAAAAGGCCTAGAAGCATGCATAACATTTTGAGATTTTCTCATTTTAGTTGCGGACAACAATTCCATTGCGTGCGTGATTTTTTCAGTATTTTTAATGCTTTTGATTTTACTTTTAATTTCTTTAGATTTAGACATGATTTTCTCTTAATCAGTAAATTGCTGTTTAAAATTTGCAATTATTGTTCGCATTTGATTTGCAATGTTTTCATCAAAAGTTTGTTGAGAATTTAATTGATTCAAAAAAACTTGATGATGCATTTTTATATAATCGTGTAATTGTTTTTCAAAAATCCCAATACTGTTCAAATCAATATTATCTAAATCCCCGTTATATACTGCAAATAAACTAAAAGCCATTAACCCCACTTCTAAAGGATTATATTGTTTTTGTTTTATAAGTTCAGTTACTCTTTCCCCTCTTTCTAATTGTAAACTAGTGATATTGTCTAATTCTGAAGAAAATTGAGCAAAAGATGCTAATTCTCGATATTGAGCGAGCATTAAACGGATCCCAATACCAATTTTTTTAATAATAAGAGATTGAGCAGCTCCTCCTACTCTAGATACTGACAAACCAGCATTAATTGCAGGTCTTATTCCGGCATTGAATAAATCTGTCTCTAAGAAAATTTGTCCATCTGTAATTGAAATTACATTGGTGGGTACAAATGCCGAAACATCTCCAGCTTGAGTTTCAATTATAGGTATTGCAGTTAAAGATCCAGTTTTACCCGTTACTTCACCATTAGTTTGTTTGAAAACGTATTCCTCGTTTACCCTGGAGGCCCTTTCTAATAATCTAGAATGTAGATAAAAAATATCTCCAGGGTAAGCTTCTCTACCTGGAGGTCTTTTTAATAATAAGGATATTTGTCTATATGCCCAAGCATGTTTAGTTAAATCATCATAAATAATTAAGGCATCTTGACCTTTGTCTCTAAAATATTCTCCCATAGAACAACCAGAATAAGGTGCTATGTATTGTAATGCTGCAGCTTCAGCTGCAGTGGCGACAACTACTATAGTATGTTGCATCGCCCCATATTCTTTTAATTTTGCAACTAAATTAGCAATAGAAGAAGATTTTTGACCAATTGCTACATAAATGCAAATTATATCTTGATTTTTTTGATTTATAATAGTATCTATAGCTAATGCTGTTTTGCCTGTTTGACGATCACCTATAATTAATTCTCGTTGTCCTCTACCTATAGGTACCATAGAATCAATAGATTTAATTCCTGTTTGCAATGGTTGAGATACAGATTTACGCCAAATTACTCCAGGAGCTACTTTTTCTATAGGTGAATATTGTTTAGGGTTAATATTTGGACCGCCATCAATGGGTTGTCCTAAAGCATTTACTACTCTGCCTATTAACTCATTTCCCACGGGCACTTGAAATATTTGATTACAAGATTTCACAGTTTGACCTTCAGCTATATTAGAAGTATCCCCAAGAACTATTGCTCCTATACTATCTTGTTCTAAATTTAACGCCAAACCTAAAGAGCCATCTTCAAATTCTAATTGTTCTCCATAAAAAACATCGTACAACCCATAAATTTTAACTATACCGTCTGCGACACCAATAATTTTACCCTCAGTATTTTGATTTACTTTAGGTTGAAAATTATCAATTTGGTTTTCAATTATTTTACTAATTTCTTGCGCATCTAACATTAATGTTTTTCCTATATTATCAAAATAACCTAAAAGTTATTTTTTAATAATTTTTTTAAATTTGCTAATTTATTTTTTAAAGAAAAATCCATTACTTTGTCGTTATATTTAACTATAATTCCAGAAATAATTGACAAATCAATCATGAATTTAGGCACTAAATTTTTGTTAAAATATTTTATTAATTTATTTAAAATTAATTGTTTTTCAGTGTCTGTTAATAATTTTGCGCTAATAATATTTATTTGTATTTGATTATTATTTAT
>CAIKKE010000047.1 GCA_903827925.1 uncultured Francisellaceae bacterium | reverse complement strand
TTCCCATTCGGCTCGATTTTTGTGTTTTGCCATAAAATATTTCTCCAAATTTTGAAAATCTAAAAATATTATCTTATGGTCAATTATGAATTGATAGACGCGGATTTATTTACGGATACGGAAGTCAATTAATAAATTATTTAATAAATAATTATTTTGCCACAGGTGCTAGAGGTATTTTAATCGTAGGTTTAATTGCAGCTGTTATGTCTACCGCTGACTCTTTTTTAAATTCAGCAGGATTATTACTTGTGCATGATGTAATTAAACCTTTTTATGATAAAAAAACTATTTATATTAACGAATTAAAATTGGCAAGATATATTACTTTTGGGTTAGGAATAATTGCAGTAGGTTTGGCGTTAATCAATAATGTTTTACCAAGAATACAATATGCAGGAACAGTAGATTTAGGTAAAGGTATAAACATAGCATCTGAAATTGTAGCATTAATTTTTACAATTCCTCTAATTGCAGGGATTATCGGGCTAAAAGGGAATTCTGTTTCTTTTTTTGTGCCAGCAATAATTACTGCTTTGGTTTTTACCTTTATTAAGTTATTTTTTGATAATGAACTATTAATGCCTATTAGTATCTTTGTGAATTGTATAAGCTTTTTGGCTACTCACTACTTTTTGTATAAAGGATTTGTAAAAATAAAAAGAAATGGCGATTTTCGTGAAAACAATGTAAATGTAAAATTTATAAGTTATAAAAGAATATTTGAAATAGTAAAAAATTTTACTATAACAAATTACTCTAAATTAAAAAAAGAACTTTATAATGATAATCATACTGCATTTGCATTATTTATGATTTTTAATTATATGCTACCTTTGTTTATGCATAGTTATTCAAATTCTGGATTATATCAATTTATTTTATTACTTAGAATAATAGGTGGATTAATGTGTGTAGGCTTATTATTAAGATTATACTGGCCATCGGTTTTAAAAGAATATTTTCGCCTTTATTTCTACTTATCTTTACTTTATTGCTTACCTTTTCATACCACCTTGATTTTTCTACTAGAAAAAGGTAATAGTGAATGTTTGATAAATGTTATATTTGCAATAATGTTACTAGTTTTACTAACAGATTGGTTGGTTTTTGTAACATTAACTGGAATTGGTATACTACTTGCTATAATTGTATATTATTCATTATTTGATAATTATAAAATAGCAGAAAATGATTCTATTTATCTATTAGCTTATACTTGCTTTTTTTCTACTATTATAGGGATGATTTTTGTACGTAGAAGACAACAATATTTAGAACTGTTGCTCAATAATCAACAAAAATTAAGCGAATTATATAGTTCTACTACCGATAAATTAGTAGATGCATTAAATTATCAAGAGAAAATAGCTCATAGTTTAGGTAAAGATGGATTGAAAATATTAGAACAAGCACAAAATATTACAAATAATTTATGTAAAAAAATGATGTTAGGTTCTAGCGAAATATTTACTAATGCTCACAATAAACTTAATGCTATTACTAAATATCTTGAAGAAATAGCAAATCATGCTAAAAATTACGTAAAACTAAAAGTAGAAAATATTGATCTAAATTTATTACTAAAAGATATTGTAGATCAAACAGCAAATTCAATTGATTCCCCTTTCATAACCCCATTTAATAATACACATTACAAAACTATAGAATGTGATATTAATTTAATAAAAAAAACACTTATAGATACAATAAATCACGTAAAAGAATATAGTTTCATGACAAATGATATACAAATTCAAGTAGATTCTACTGAA
>CAIKKE010000046.1 GCA_903827925.1 uncultured Francisellaceae bacterium | reverse complement strand
TAGCTAGTGAATTTTTAAAAATTCTAAATTCCATGGTTATGGATAGTAATATGGTAGTTCCATTAAATGTTAGTGCTTTAAAATTTAAGCTCGATGATTTATTAGGTTTACTCCAAATATTAGAGAAATTACAACTTAAACATATTCATTTGATGCCGTTAGAGAAAGATTATAAATATGGTTCTAATAATGATATAGCTCCAGAAAAAATAGCACAGATTAATCAATTAATTAATAAAATTAATAGTGAAATTTCTAGAACATCAACATTATTTAGTAGCAAAGCTCATTCTTTGGTTGAGCAAAATATACCAGAGTCTTCTTCTCCTGAGATTTTCGGAAAGACTGTACCATCTGAAGGTCAAGCTGTAGCTCCAGGTAGTCTTAAAGGTGCTCGAGGAAAAAAAGAATAGGTAAAAATTATAAATAGAATGATATTTTAAACCAACAAGTATGTTAAATTACGAACAAAACCTAAAATTAAACCATCTAATTGCAGATCGATTATTAGAAAGGTTATTCATAATTCCTTTTATTCCAGATCACATTTTGAATATAGGGTGTATGGATGATTATATTCATAATAAATTAATTAAGCATTATCAAAATGCAACTATACATAATTTGCAAACAGCCAATAATGTTGATTGGTTATCAGGAGATTTATATAAATTACCATTTGCCAATAATAGCTTTGATTTAGTGATCGCCAATTTAGCTATGGAGTGTTACGATCCAAATTTAATTCATAATTTTAAAGAACTACATAGAGTAATGCGGATGGGATCTTTATTATTATTTACAATCTGTAATTATAAAAATTTGGGTCAAAACGAATTAATGAATATTGGGGATTTATTATTAAAAAATCAATTTTGCGATCCAGTTATAGATCAAGATTTATTTATAATTAATTATAATAATTCTATTGACGACCATAACCATAATCAAGAGATAAGTATAGAATTAATTTATGGTCATGCTTTAGGTAATAGTTTAGTTAAAACTTCAGTGATTTTTGAAAGTTAATTCCTTTAAATAAACATCGAAACGATTAGATTTGCCAATTAAACTGAAATTAGCAGGGAGATCTTCAAGATATGGAGCCAATCTCGGACGTTTAACTACAATGCGTTTTATGGGTAAATTAAGAATAGAAGTTAGTAAATTATTAGCATTAAAATTATTAATATTATGGTTTTCTGCAATAATTGTTTCGTTAGCAATTGGTTCGTTAGTTATTATATATTGTAATACTTGAATAAATTTATTTGGAGCAGCACTAGTTTTTTGATTAAACATTGGATCCAAATAAATAACGTCGGGAATAAATTGATATTGCTTAATAAGCTTAGGAATTACCTCTATGCAATTGCCGGTAAATAACTGTATATTAGCGATACTAGTTGCTAATAATGGATGTTTTTTGGCTTGTTCCAATCTTTTAGTTAATAATGTTGCAATTTTAGGGTGCCTTTCTATCGCATATACTTGGCAATTAAAATAAGCTAAAACTATCGAATCGGTACCAAAACCACAAGTAGCATCTATTACTTGTAATTTTTTTTTATTGCTGGTACCAACTGCTTTAGTTATAGCTTGATTTTTATGCCCGCCTCCCTTTGTTAATCTATAGATTAATGAAGATAGATTTTTTTGATCTATACAATCTAGATTAACCACAACATCCATTATTAGAGTTACCACAACAAGAAGCAGCAGCAGCAGAAGAAGAAGATTTGCAACATTTATTAGCTATATGGTGAACGCTACAATTATATAAAAATGCAGTTACCCATCCAGCAATAAATCCATGAGCTAGTCCCCAAAATAATCCAATAAAAGCTCCTTTAATATTATAATCAATACCTATATATAAAGAACTTAATACATCTAATAAAGTTCCACCCCAATCAAAATGTAAATTAAATAAAACTAATATAAATAGTGCCAGCCCCCAAGTTATGCTACAGGCTAACCCTAAGCCACAACTACTTAATTGTTTAATACACTTTGCATCTTTGTGCATATTAGCTCCTTTAGCTGAGATTGATTATAGAATTTTAGTTTATTGCATTAAATTTACCATATAAATAATTATATATTTATATAATTATTTACATAATTACTCAAGTATAGCATCGACAAATTGAGTAGCTTCAAAATTTTTTAAATCATTTAATTTTTCCCCGATCCCTAAGTATCTGATCGGAATATTAAAATTATTTGCAATAGCAAATATTACCCCAGCTTTGGCGGTACCATCAAGTTTGGTTATAGTTATTCCAGAAATTCCTATAGCTTCGTTAAAACTTTTAACTTGATTTAAACTATTTTGTCCAATGGATGCGTCTAATACTAACATAGTTTCATGAGGAGCTGCTGGGTCAATTCTTTTTAAAACTTTGTTAATTTTCTTTATTTCTTCCATTAAATTTTTTTTATTATGCAACCTACCTGAGGTATCTACGATTAAAACATCATATTTATTTTGAATCGCAAAATTATAAGCATCAAAAATAACTGAAGCACTATCTGCTCCTAGTTTTTCTTTAATTACCGGTATATCAAGCTTATCTCCCCAGCTAGTTAATTGTTCTATAGCTGCGGCTCTAAAAGTATCTCCGGCAGCTAAAATTACTTTTTTACCAAGATTTTTGTAAATATTAGCTAATTTAGCAATAGATGTGGTTTTTCCTGCACCATTTACCCCTACTAATAAAATTATAAAAGGTTTATGTGCATCATTAATTATTAATGGTTGTTCGCAAGGTTTTAAAATATCTACTAATATATTGCGTAGACTTTCATATATAGAAGTTTGATCATTTAATTGCTGATGGTTTAATTGCGAGGTAATTTTTTTAATAACTTGATTAGAAGTTTCACTTCCTAAATCTGCTTGTAATAACAAAACTTCTAAATCTTCTAAAATATTAGAATCAAGCTGTTTTTGGAATAATTTTTTTAGACTATTAGCAAAAAAACTACGAGTTTTTTGTAAACTTTTTTTAAAAATAGTAAGCATGTTGATTTTTATTTACCGATCTTTTTTTCTTCAAACCATACATGTTTTCTTACGGTAGGATCATACTTTTTAAATTTTAATTTACCACTTTGTTCAAAACCGCCAGTCATTCTAGGATTTTTACGGGTAGTATAAAAATATTTAGAAGCTGTAGATGCTAGTTTTACTATAATAGTTTTCTTTTTCTTAGACATATTGCTGCCTCTTAAATTATAAATAAATTGATTTAAAATCGTTTAAAATTTTTGCCCTTTGATTTCTAATTTAGCAATTACTTGATCTATCCCGAGTTTATCAATAATTCTTAATCCTTGGCTAGATACTTTTAATCTAACAAATTTCTTCTTATTAGGAGACCAAAATCTATGCCATCTAACGTTAGGTAAGAATCTACGTTTTACTTTGCGATTAGAGTGGGATACTGTGTGTCCTGATAAAGGTTTTTTATCGGTTACCTGACATACTCTAGACATAAAATCCTCAAAAATATAATAATAATTATAATAATTAGATAAATTAACTTTTTAACAAAAAATCATCATTTATGCAATATATTTATGTAGGGCAAACATATCTAAATTAAAATAATTTAAATTTTTGCCTCAATGAAATGGCATCCCCACCCCATCAAGTTTAATGGTTATTTATTTAACTGTTACTAAATGGCCCGATAAGTTAATAATTATATATTTAAAAAACCTCTTAATTATAATAAAATAGCAAATAAATAAATAAGTAAGAAAGATTAAATTTATAAAGATTAAAAATATAATTTTAACTATAAGGTATTTTAATTATGGGACGTGATTATTCAGATATAGATGTAGATGTAGATGTAGATGTAGATGTAGATAGTTACATAGATAATAAGCATAAAGAAGAATATCAATCCAGTAAATTAAGTGAAGCAAATAATAGTATTAAAAATAATTATAATTTTCTTAAGGGCTTAAATTTAAAAGTTAAAATTTTAAATTCAAAGTTAGGAACAACTTGGCCTTTGCCTGCTTATGCAACTAATGGTTCAGCAGGTTTAGATCTTAGGGCATGTATCGAACAATCATTATCTTTAGCGCCTGGTAAAGTAGAATTGATTCCAACTGGGTTAGCAGTATATATAGCAGATCCAGGGTATGCGGGAATTATTTTACCAAGATCCGGGCTTGGGCATAAGCACGGAATTATTTTAGGAAATTCTGTAGGGTTAATTGATTCTGACTATCAAGGAGAATTATTAATTTCTTGTTGGAATAGAAGTAATGAAATTTTTACATTACAAGCTGGTGAACGGATTGCTCAATTGGTATTAGTTAAAATTGCACAAGCTACTCTTGAAATTACTAATGATTTTGATACAACGGAACGTTTTCAGGGTGGATTTGGTCATACAGGTAGGTTATAGGTGAATATAGATTTAGTTACAGACTATAACATTAATCCTGAAATTTTTAGAGCTTATGATATTAGAGGAATAGTTGACGATACTTTAACCGAACAAGATGTATTTTTAATTGGCCAAGCTATCGGCACCAAAACCTTGTTATTAGCCAAATTTTCAAATAAATTATCTAAACAAGTGATTATAGGAAGAGATGGTAGGTTATCTGGGGTACGTTTAATTAATCAATTACAGCAAGGGATCAGATCTACAGGTTGTGATGTTGTAGATCTAGGTTTGGTGCCAACTCCATTGGTATATTTTGCGGTTAATTTATTAAATATTAGTTCAGCAATTATGTTAACCGGTAGTCATAATCCTCCAAATTATAATGGGTTAAAAATTATATTAGCTAGTAAAGCTATTTATGGAGCTCAGATCTTAGAGTTACAACAAATTATTGTTAAACAAAAATTTATGCAAGTTAATAAAGACAATCTAGGAAAAATTATTTATAAAGATATAATTAATGAGTATATTAATTATATATCTAATAATATTAATATTTATCGTCATCGAGATAAACCAATTAAACTAGTTATTGATTGTGGTAATGGGGTTGCAGGGGTTGTCGCTGAAAAATTATTTACTGCTTTAGGGGCGAAATGTATTACATTATATTGTGAAGTAGATGGTAATTTTCCTAACCATCATCCTGATCCTTCGATTGTAGAAAATTTACAAGCACTACAAATAGCAGTTTTAGAAAATTCTGCAGATTTAGGAATTGCTTTCGATGGAGACGGTGATAGGTTGGGAGTTATAGATCATAATGCTAACATTATTTGTCCAGATTTATATTTAATGTTGTTTATTAAAGATTTATTAAATAATTATCATCATAAAAATCCATGTAATTCAGATCTAAATATTGCTCCAGTTATTATTTATGATATTAAATCTACTAATAATTTAGAAAAATTTATTGAAAATTTAGGTGGTATTCCTTTAATGTGGAAAACTGGTCATTCTTTAATTAAAGCCAAGATGGAAGAAACAGGTGCATTATTAGCTGGAGAAATGAGTGGACATATGTTTTTTAAAGATCGTGGTTTGGGTTTTGATGATGCTTTATATACAGCTGCGAGATTGTTGGAATTGATTGGTAATACTAAGCTAAGTTTATATGCTATGTGTGTGGATTTACCTAGAAATATTTCTACTCCAGAAATTATTATATCTTCTACAGAGATCCAAAAACATATAATCATACAAAAATTAATCGGAATTGTTGATGAAAAAAATGCAAAAATTACAACTATAGATGGGGTACGTTTAGATTTTAAAGATTGTTGGGGATTAATTAGAATGTCTAATACCACTCCGAATTTAATTGCTAGATTTGAAGGGATAAACACCACTGCTTTAAGTAAAATTCAAAAAATCTTTAAAGATTATTTATTAACCATAGATGCTAATTTAGCTTTGCCGTTTTAATTAATTTTTTTTTAATCTTTAATTTAAATTTAATTAAATATAAATATTTAGATCTCTAAGGGGGATTCATAATGCGACATGATGGTAGAGGTAATTCTGAACTTAGAAAAATTTGTATTACCAGAAATTATACTAAATATGCGGAAGGTTCTGTGTTAATAGAGTATGGGCATACAAAAATTTTATGTAATGCTAGCGTTGTTTTTGGCGTTCCTAAGTTTTTAAAAGGTAAAAATCAAGGTTGGGTTACTGCGGAATATAGTATGCTTCCAAGATCTACTCATGATCGTATACCTCGAGATATAGTACGTGGAAGCATTGCTGGGCGTACCATGGAAATTCAGCGTTTAATAGGTAGATCTTTAAGAACCGCCGTAGATCTAACCGCATTATCTGAATATACAATTACTGTGGATTGTGACGTGATCCAAGCAGATGGTGGTACTAGAACTGCTAGTATTACAGGTGGATGTATTGCGATTTATGATGCCATAAAGACCATGAAAAATCAGGGATTAATTTCGGCCACTAAAAATCCATTTAAATGTTTAGTAGCTTCAGTATCTGTAGGGATTTTTCAAGATGAAATTATTTTAGATTTAGATTATCAAGAAGATTCAAAAGCGCAAACTGATTTAAATTTGGTTATGCAAGAGTCTGGAAAATTTATTGAAATCCAAGGTACAGCGGAAACCCAACCGTTTTCTAAACAACAATTACAAGAAATGTTAGAGATTGCTGAAAAAGGTATAATGGAATTATTAGTAAAGCAAAAAGAATGTTTAACGTAATATTTTAGTAATAACCTCAGTTCGACGAAAATTAAAAAGCCTAGAAAATCATTAAGGACCTATTAATTTTTTTCTTATGTTTGATTGTTAAACACGAGAAAAACTATTAGCTTTTTAATTTCGTCGAACTGAGGTTAATAATATTTATTTTGTGTATCTGCAAAGGAAATGTTATCTATAATTAACTATCTTTAATAATAAAACATTTTATTTGACAAGAGGGCGTTATGGGTCTAAACATTGAAGATAAAAGAAAATTGCAAGAAATTACAGCTAAAAATTTATCTAACGGAAGATTAGATCAGCAAAAATTAGCTGAAGCCATATTGTTGACCGAAAAAACAAATAGTTTAGAAGAAATCCAATTAATTCTTGATGCATACCAAAATTCAGTGAAAAACATAAGCTTAAAAAATATTATAACTGCTCAAACAATTCGTTTGTTAACTTTGGAATTAAGAAAAACTCAAGAAATTACTGAAGTCATATGGAATATTATTAACGACAAATACTCACATATATTAGATACCAAAAAAATAAGAGAAGCATGGATCTTGAAAATTTCAGAAGAGCAAAAAAGTTTGGAGTTATTCAAAAAATTGTTGAAAGATCAGATCGATAAATTAAAAGACAAACCATCTGCGGAATTATTAGAGATAGTTGCAGAAGAAGTTTGTGAAAATCCCTCAAGTACAAAAAAAACTATTTCTCGAAAGAAAAAAATCATGAAATTTAAATTGTTTAATAATTTATTAAAAATATTAAATGGAATAGATGGTAAAAAAATGTTTAAACGCGATCAAATTCATGATGAATTAAAAGAACCTTTATTACAATATATAGAAAATGAACTTGAAGATAAAGATGTTTCCAGTAAAAATAAATATAGATTAAGTGAAATTAAGCTAAAAGTTAAAAAGATTTTTAGCAAAAAAACTTTACCAAACAATCCTAATTTAGAATTGACTACTCAGTCTGTTAGCGAAGTTGTTGCTCCAGATATTACTAATGAAGAATTTGCTAGACAAATGAAAGAAATAGCTGATTCAGAAACAAATCAAAGAATGCAACAATTACACAAAGAATTAGATGAAATGCATGCTAAAGTTATGGAAATATTCGAAACCAAAGAAGATACTTATTTAGATGATGTTGTTGATAAATCAGACAAACAAGATAAAAGTAAAAAACACAATAAACTTATTGGCAATGCTAAAAAAGAGATTAAAAAAATACTAAATTCAATCCATTTGTTTAGAAAAAAAGAGCAACGAGATTTGCAATTTATGAGAAAAGATACAGAGTATTTGCGTGATCAGTATGATGCTTTAATTCAGCAAGCAAATGTTGAACCATCCCGTGGATATTTTAATGGTTTAAAATCTATGGTTAAAAATATATTAAAAAACAAAACTTTAAGCAAATCTTTGGATCCTGAACATTTACATGAAAATTATGCAAGTGAAATTTTAATGTCAGGAAGAATTAATCCAGTTATTAATGATAAGAAAAAAAATCAAAATCTCATGAGATTATTAAAGAAAAGAATTGACAAATCCATGAAAAACGGAAGTGAATTTTATAATAGACAATTAAAAAAATTAAATAAACTTAAAAAAGTCTTATCAAAAGCAGGAAAAAATAGTTATTCTGGCGTTAATAAAATAATAGAATCTGTTGAAAAAAAACTTAGATTATCAATGGTTTGCTATAAAAAAGTCCATGAATACGGATCTTTGTTAATGAATAAAATAAATAATTTATTACAAGTAAGAACTTCGTTTGGAATTAAAAATAATCTGCCTAAAAATCCTAAATCCCTACTGAATTCCAATGGTAAATTTTTTAAACCAAAAAGATGTAAGGATTTCTTTAGTAAAGGAGAAGGGGCAAGATTTTTTGGAGAGAATAACATTCAATATCAACATGCATATAATAAAGTGATATCTAAACTACAACCTTCAGATGTGATTGGTAAAATCAAGAATGGTAATGTAAATATAGCAGAAATTAGAGGTAACAAATTGTTATTGTCTGAAGTTGATTATGCAAATAAACATTTACAAGATAATTTATTCGCTATGGTTTTGAGAAATATTTCAGACCCTATTAACCCACCAATTGTTAATCTTGAAGGAAAAGTTAATCAAGAGTTGTTAATTAATTTATGTAAATCAAAAGATGTACCCCATGTGTTTTTTAAAATCGACAATATAAAATCTGAATTATCTGATGAATTTTTAACTATTATTAAATTGCATAATACTGAACTTACAGAACAAAAATTTTTATCGAAGCAAACTGATACAAATGAAACTGATGAAATGTCTTTGGATAAACATTCAGATCATCAAGTAAATTTCTCTGGTAAACTTACGTCCAGAAAAAGAAGTAGTGATGATTTATATCACACTGACAATAAGCGACATAAAATTTAATATTATAATAAGTGAAACATGACTAAAGCAACCAATGTTTATTTAGATGATTTGTATCAAACAACTGTATATTTATGGGGGTTAAACCAAAAGCACATAAATTATCTCATCAGATAAAAGTAAAGTTGTTAGGAGGCAATGTAGGACATGCTGCTATGAGTGTTAAATTTCCAGCAGATGAACGTGGAGATGAATTAATAAACAAATATTGTAATCATGAAAAAAATCCAATACCTTATAATAAATTTTATAGAGAAATTATAATTAATGATAAAAAAATAAATACCCCATATTATGAAGTGTATTTCAGTGCATGGCCAGGGACCCCTATATATTTTAATACTTTATTGAAAGATCAAATTGATGAAAGAAACAGGACCAATTATAATTATAAAAAAAATGCCCCTTTATATGAGTCAGAAGAAATTGATCATAGAAATTTAAAATATTTTTTTGATTTAGCAAAAAAAACGATCACTTTACCTCCTAGATTTGTGAGCAATAGCGCAGCTATTAATCATAAATATGCTGAAGAAATAAATGTTGTGGTTGCAAGATTTAAAAAAATTTTCCATGAATTAAAAATCCACGAAGATAATTTACATGAATTAAAATTAGAATATGATTTTTTAATGAAAAAGTTACACCCAGATCAAATCATTCAAAATGCTATTTTGAAAATTGAAGATCAAGGTGCTAAAATCCAAGAAAAAATATGGGAGTTAGAAGATGAATATAACACATTATATCAAGAACAAAAACAAATAACCAAGTATAATATAGATAATTATATTAAAATTGGTAAATTACCAGAAGGCAAATCTTATTTACCAACAATTGATTCTGAAAATTCTAAACATTCAAATAAAAATGGATTAGATTTAGAAAGAATGTTGCAGGAAATGCGAATTATTGCTAACGATCCAGAAGAATTTAACTTGCATAAGAAAAATTGTTCTTCAACTACTGTAAGAATTTTAAAAAATGGTGTTTTACATAAAGATCGCATATATTTCAAAAAACATTTACCTAAAATTAGAAAATATTTAGATAAAAATTCTTGGTTTTTTAAAATGTTTACCCCACAAAGTGTATATAATATTACAGGCAAGATTGAAAAAGTGTTTTCAAAGAAAAAAGGTATTGTTATGCCATATAAGGCTATATTTAACAAACCTGAATCAATTAAAAAGATTTTAAATACTTTAAAAATTATTAGAACATTTTTTGTTAATCAAAATAAATTTCATAAATTAATTGATAATGAAGAAATTAATAATAAAACAAAAAGAAAATTAAAAATTTAATTATTATTTAAAGTTTGCATGGCTTTTAACACCATTAAAGCTTCATTTAATTGATAATCTCTATTAATTAAAGGTGTATTATTTTCTTGTTTGTTATTAACATTTAGATCTGAATTATTATTTAAATTTTTATGGTTTTCTGCCTCTTCATTATTGCGTAATAAATGACCTTGTAGATCGGATTCTTTAATAGAAATTAAATTTTGTTCTTTATTATTAATTAATGGAATTGCTATGTTTTCTACTAATATATCTGGAGTTATTCCAGTTGCTTGAATAGATCTACCGGCCGGGGTGTAATAAAGGGCAGTAGTTAATTTTAAACCACGATTTTCTTTTAAAGGTAACACGGATTGTACTGAACCTTTACCAAAAGATTTAGTACCTAAAATTATTGCTCTTTTATGATCTTGTAATGCCCCCGCTACAATTTCTGAGGCAGATGCAGATCCACCATTGATTAACACGACCATTGGTAAATTATTTAATAAATCTTTACCTTTAGCATATTCTTTAATTTCAGATTTAGCTAATCTGCCTTTAGTGTATACAATTAAACTATCGTAATTTAATTTATCTTTATCTAAAAATGCATTAACAGTTGCAACTGAAGATTCAAAAATTCCACCAGGATTATTACGTAAATCTAAAATCAAACCATTTAATTTGTTATTTACAGTTTTTTTAATTGTTCTTAATTGTCGAATAATTTCATCCCCAGTATCGTTTTGAAATTGAGAGATCCTCAAATATGCAAAATTGTTTTCTAAAATTTCATGTCTTACACTTTGAACATTAATTACATCTCTAATTACGGTAATTTTCAAAGGGGTTACGCTTTGCCTTCTGAGAATAGTTAAATCAATACTAGTTCCTGGTTTACCACGCATTAAATCTACGGTTTCCCTTAAAGGCATGCCGCGAATAGCAGTATCATTTAAACGGATAATTAAATCTCCAGCTTCAACGCCTGCTTTTTTTGCGGGAGTATCGTCTATAGGAGTTATAACCCTAATGAATCCGTCTTCTGTCGTTACTTCTATACCTATTCCTCCAAATTTGCCAGTAGTGCTTACTTTTAAGTCTACAAATTCATCAGTATCTAGATAAGCAGAATGTGGATCTAAACCTGCAAGCATACCTCTTATAGCATTATTAAATAATATAGTGTCTTCAATAGGATTAACATAATAATTTTTAATATTTTCTAAAACGGTAGTAAATCTTTGTAGATCATCAATGGGTAATTTATTCGATTTATTTTTTTGAGGTTCTGCATAAATAGGAGTAATATTAAATGGTAGAATATATAGTAAGATGATTAAAATTAAATTTTTAAATCTAAATCTATACATCATAAGTTTTCCTAATAATTTTTGACTATAATAAATTAAATATTCTAAATTATAAGCTTTAAATTTATTAGATGCTAACTAGATTTAAGAACATCAATTAAATTATAAAACTAACAAATAATTCTCGCTTTCATTATAAATAAGGTGTTTATTGAATTAATTAAGATGTAAACCTCAGTTAGACGAAATTAAAAAGCCTAGAAAATCATTAAGGACCTATTAAGTTTTTTCTTATGTTTGATTGTTGAACACGAGAAAAACTATTAGCTTTTTAATTTCGTCGAACTGAGGTTGTAATTTATGCTAGCATATAAAATTATATAAGTTAAAATTAATAGCTATTGCTAAGAGTAAAGTAAGAAGTAAGTTAAGATTTAAAATTAATAAGGCGTTTATGATTAATTTAATAACTAATTTTTTTAAAAATACCATGCCACTAAGTCTAATTTTTTTAGGGGTATTAATTACTTATATAACTTTTGAAATTTTAGTGTATTTTTATGAAAAAAGACACAAGTACCAAATTTCTTATAATAAATTAACCTTATTATTTAATCATAATAACGCCTTAATTATTGATATAAGACCTAAAGAAATCTATAATAATTCACATATTGTTAATTCTATTAATATTGCTATTAACGAATGTAATCAGCAGCATAATTTAATTAAATCTAATATTGGTCGTAGACCTATAATTATAGTAGATGCTGATGCTAAAGAGGCAAAGTTGTGTGCTGCAAATTTACGTAAATCTGGTGGACAAGATGTATGGTTTTTACATGGAGGGCTGTTTGATTGGCAGCAACATAACATGCCATTAATTAGTAGTAAAGGAGCTGAAAGTAAATGTCTAATCAATATAATAATTTATACTAAAGATGATTGTCCTTATTGTTTAAGTGCTAAAAATTTATTACGTAGTAAAAGTTATAATTATCAAGAAATTAAAATCTCAGATTTTGATAGTAAAGAATATAAACAAATGTTAGTTTTAAGTAATGGGTTAAAAACAGTTCCTCAAATTTTTATTAATGATCTTCATATTGGAGGTTTTGATAACTTAAAAGATTTAAATGATAGAGGTGAATTGAGTAAAATAGTAGAAAATATTTAATCATATATACTAACTTTAAGTATAGCCTACTTTAAGTATAGCCTATAAGTAATTTTTTCTTTATAAGTTAATTGATTGGCATGTTTTTAAATAAATATTTAGTATGATTAAATTATATATTAAATTAATTAAAATTAATAAAGTAAGTTAAAATTAAATGCAATTTAAAGTAAAGGAACGATTAATATGAAAAATAAAGATAAAAAAAATAAAGATTATACATCAGCAGTATCTACAGAAGATGGCTTGAACAAATCTATTAGTCACAAAAATAATTTAATTAATAATAATGAAGATCCTTCACAAGAACCGGCTAATTTAACTATTCATAGCATATTTGTTAAAGACATTTCATATGAAGCTCCATCTACTCCACAAGCATTTTCCTTGTCCTGGGAACCGCAAGTTAAATTTGATATTCAAGTGATGCGTAGAGTTATGGAACAATCTGCTGGTTTGCATGAAGTAGTATTACATACTACAATATCAACTAAATTAAAAACCAAGAATACTAGCGCTAATCACGACGAGGGTAATGGCTCTAATGAAGAACAAGAATTAGTAGCATTTTTAATTGATGTTAAGTTAGGGGGAATGTTTACGGTTAAGGGATTATCTGAAGCGCAACTTGATAGAGTATTATCTACAACTGCTCCAACGATTTTATTTCCTTATGTTGCAGAAACCATTGCATCTTTAGTTACAAGGGGGGGATTTCCGCAATTTATTTTACCGCCAATTGATTTTGCAACTTTATACCAGCAACGTTTAGATAGTAATAAATCTGAAAATTCTGATAAAGGTAATGTTACAGTTAATTAAATTATAAAAAGTTAATAAATATTATGATGATTGCAGTTCTAGGTTCTGGAGCATGGGGTACAGCTTTAGCAGTTACTTTAGCAATTAATTCCCCTGAAGCTCAGATTTTTTTATGGGGTAGAAATAATCATTATCCTAAAAATATAAACGTAACATTACCCAAAAATTTAATATTTACTACAGATTTAATATTTACTGTTAAGAAATTTAAGAATTTAATCATTGCTGTTCCGAGTAATGGTTTTAAAAATTTAGTCCAACAAATTAAACCTTACTTAGATCAACATAGGATAGCTTGGGCAACTAAAGGAATGGATATTGAGACTAATCAATTTTTTAGTCAAATTGTATTGAATTTTTTGGGAAAAGATCAACCAATTGCAATTTTATCTGGCCCGAGTTTTGCTCAAGAAGTGATAGATCAATTTCCAACCGCAGTAGTATTGGCATTTAGATCTCAAGATCAAGTATTTGCAGATCAATTAGTCAAAAAACTACACTCTAAAAATTTTAAAATTTACTTAAGTCATGATTTAATTGGAGTACAGTTAGGTGGAATTTTTAAAAATGTGTTAGCTGTAGCGACAGGCATTTGTGATGGCATAGGATTTGCGGCTAATACTAGATCAGCCTTAATTACTCGAGGAGTGGCCGAGCTATTAAAATTAGGAGAAAAATTAGGAGCAGACAGTAAAACTATTATTGGTTTATCAGGGATAGGTGATATAGTGTTAACTTGTTGTAATAATCAATCTCGTAATCGTAAATTTGGATTATTATTAGCTAAGGGAATTACAGTGGAACAAGCAAAAATGGAAATTGGTCAAGCAATTGAAGCTTTAGATAATATTGAATCTTTATATAAATTGGCAGTTAACTATAAAGTTAATATGCCAATAGTTGCTGCTATATGGAAAATACTTAATCAGCAATTGCCTGTTAATCAAGCTATAGATTTTTTATTATCTAATGAACCTCAATTGGAGTATTAAAAATTACTAATTTATTAATTATTAATGAAGAATTAATCGATAGTATTTTAGATTTTGTAGATGATTTTGAATTTTTATATAAATTAAGAACGATCTGCAAAAATTGGAAAATAATTATCGAAAATAAAATGGAAAAAAATTATAACAGATCTGCAAATACGTATAAAATTGCAATCTGTTATAATGATAAAACCATACTTGTTGGTAAAAAAGATCAAATATTTATTTATACATGTGATAATGATTTACATTATGCAGAGCATATTGTTTTAAATAAAAATTTATATTTAGAAAAAAATTTATTGCAAAAAAATATTAATTCTGTTTTTTCTAAAATTGAGGGTATACCTGAAGGATATTCTCTTATTGATATTAAAATTAACATTAATACAGTATTTTTAACTTTTGTAGTTAATAATTTAAAAAAAGTTTTTTATTCATTTGGTTACTATAATGTTCAATCAAATAATGCTGTAGGTAGATATAATTATATATATAATTATGAAAAACCAGAAATATCTTTTCCTAAATCAAATATTACTGATATTGCACCGCTTTTAATTTATCGTTCCAGAGGTGGGGATGCTTTGAAAATATTAGAAGTATTAAATACTTCTAATGATGAATGTTATACAACATTATTGTTAACTAATGTTGGTTTAGTATTAATTGGTTTAAATCCAAGGGATAATTTTTTTGGCTGCGAAAAATGGCAATCTAAGGTAGATCCAAACAATTTATTATATGTAGATGGCATAATAGATCCTCCTCCAATAATTTTAAAACATCCAGATTTAAATAGAAAAATCAAAAAAACCACCCTTAATGCTATGCATATTTTATGTTTAATGGAAAATGGTGATTTATATGGATGTGGAGCTAATTGTAAAGCCATGGGATTTACTTCTTTTAAAGTGCGCGCCATGTTTGAAAAAATAGATTTACCTGTAGAGTATGTGGACAATAAAATTATAGATATTGACAGTACTGATGATTATAGTTTTTTATTAATTGATAATGGTAATATAATTTGTTTTATAGGTAAAAGAATTGATGAATTGATAGGTTTATTGTTTTTACAACAAAATATTCATAATTTAGATAATGCAATTGTTGAACAAAAATATAGAGTTTTTTCAGTTATAGTTGATAATAAAAAAATAAATGAAAAAATAACCAAAATCATGGTTAATCATGCTTATGAAGACAAAACCATTTTGATTGCAATTACTGATAAACACAGAGTGTTTAGCGTTAAAGAATTTTTAACAGATAAAACTGAAATTGTTAATTTTGTAGAATTAACACACAAAAACACAAATATTATAAATGGTAATTTTAAAATTATAGATGCTGTATTGTCTACATCTCGAATGTTTATTCTAGTATTAGATCGTCAAGGTAAAAATCATATAATATGTTACGATGGAGAAAATCTTTTCAATAAACTACCTTTTCCATTGAAAATTAAACAAGATTTTTTTTCTGCATATTCTGAATTAAATAATAACAACAATATAAATAACTTAAGTTTATACAAATATTATGAAAATTGTTTATTATTATCTAGTAAAGGAATTGTTAATACTGATGATATTCAATATCATCAGTTACCTTCAAATAATTTTTTTAGAATAAACAATGATTCTAAATTAATTGTAGCAATTAAACATAAATCTTTACAAGAATTGCATAAAATTTGTGAACAACTTAAAGAAGATGAACTAAATTATTTAATTAATCAAGTAAATTATGAAGGCAATACCCCTATTATAATTGCAGCTAAAATTGAAAATGTTTGTCAAATCACCAATTCCATGATTACGCATCTTATTTTATTTGGAGCTAATTTAGATGTTTTTGATAATGATGGTAATCATTTATTGCATTTGGCGGTGAAACATGGTTATTTAGATTTAGTAAAAAAAATTATTAAACTGTATCCTTCTAGGATTGATGTATTAAATAACCAACAACAAACAGCATTATTTATAGCTGTTCTTAGTGAAGATTATTACTTAAAGAGTTTAGAGCATGTTTCGAATATTTTAATTGATGCTGGAGCAAATGTTGATTTAATAGATATTTCAAAAACGCATTTGATCCATATGCTTGCTAAAAAATATTATTTAAATTTATTAAAAATAGTAATTTTTAAATTGCCAATTAAATCTGTTTGGATAAAAGATCCAGAAGGGGGGTATTTCTTAAATTTATTATTAAGAATAAAAGATCCAAATTATTATAATTCAACTTTATTAAATTCAAAAAAATCTTTATTAAAAGAAATAATTTTAGAGTTGTTGGAAATTACTTTATCAAATAATTCTAAAAATATTATTTATTATTTGCAAGAAATATTATATTTTAGTTGCTGTTTCGAATTAATAGAAGTGGTTGAGAAAATTTTATCTGTGTATCCAGATATCTTATATTGTTCTGAACAAAATAATAAAAACTTTTTAGCAAAAATCGAATATGATTTAAATCTTAATGTTAATTTTTCATTTGAAATGTTAGAATTCATTATAAAAAATCTTGATTTTAATAAAATTGATATTAAAACTTCTTTATCAATAGCATTATTACAATATTTTATTGTTAACAATCCTGAATCTAATATATTAGATTCAACTTTAGCTAAATTATTAACACAAATTTCAGCAGAAGTGTTAGAGAAAAATATTGTTTCTTTGATTTTGGATCATAAAAACAATTCATCCAGTCTCAAAATGTTGAATTCTATTGTGTCAAATAAAATTCTTGCATATTGTGTTAATATAAAAAGTTATTTAAGTCAATCTATAATTAATAAGATTTTTTTGCATGTTTTGCAACAAGGTTTATTTGATGTTGCTCTAAACATGTTAAACAATTTAGAAAATGCACATCTAATGCTTGAAGACAAAGAAATTAAAGATTTAGTGTTGTTGGCAATCAATCATAATTCTTCTTTAAGCTTAATAAATAAATTATTAATTGAAAATGTTAGATTTAAAATAATTAAAGAAAACATAGAAGAACTGATAATATTGTTCTTGAAAAATTATATGAAATTGAAATATAAATTAAACAAAGATGATGAAAAATTTTTAATTTTATTAATAGATAATGCCAAAGAAATAGGGTTTGATTTGGATTGTAAAGGATTAGATCATATTGTTTTTGGATATTTAACTGTTAGGGAGAATTTTTTATTAATTGCTATAAACCATGATTTTAATATAATATTATCTAAATTGTTAATTGTTCCTAGATTAAGTTTTTTAGAAGTTTTTGGTTTAAATGAATTAAATAAAACTGATTCTTTTGTTAAAGAAAAAGTATTTTCTAGCATAATAGATAGTGCTATTCCATATATGGTTGGTGTAGAAAAAATTCTTCAAATTAGTATGTCTTTGAATGGCAAAAAAATTGAAAATTTATCTATAGGCCAATTTTTGTTGTTAACAGCAACTTATATAGGCAGTATTAATATTGTTAATAAATTGCTTGCATTAAACGTGCCACTTACATCTAGCTCTGACAACACACCTTTAGTGTTGTTAATTGCTAAATATAATTTAGATAAAACTACAATAATTTTAAGAGAACTAATAGAATTAAGTTTAAATAAAAATATTGAAGTTTATGATAATTTTATACAAGCCTCGCTAAATTGTAATTTGTTTTCTCATTATTTAAAATATGGTTGTAAAAAACCAGAAATTTATAACAAAAAAATTTTTGATTTCAATAATATATTAAAAATTGATCAATGGTGTTTATTGTATGCAATAAAATTCAATATTCAACCTGAAAATCTAATAGAAAATTTTTTTAATATAAATGTTTCATTAAAAACCGAAAAAAACATTCCTTTATTGTTTGTTATAATAGAAAATGACATGAAAACATCTGAAGTAGTATTAGATAAATTGATTGAAAAATCAATAAAACAAGGAATTAATTTGCGTGCTGATTTCAATAAATTTAGTAATAAACTTTTTTTCAAAGAAGAAACAAAATTCATTAAACATTTGTTGTTGATTTCTATTAAACAAGATTATAAATTACTAGTTGAAAAAATATTGTTTAACTATGATGTTAATTGGACATTGTTTGAGCATAATGAAAATTTTGATTATTTAGTGAAAATACTTAATGATTTGCCTTGTTATTTTAAAAAATATGAGAAAAATTCTAAAAATATCTATAAATCTTTAACGTTAGAATTTTTTATAGAATTTAGTGTAGATAAAATTAATCTAAATGCCAAAGTAGTTGAAAATTTATTGATTTCTTTAATTAACGAATATGAAGATTTAAATATAATCATTAAATTATTAAATAATATT
>CAIKKE010000045.1 GCA_903827925.1 uncultured Francisellaceae bacterium | reverse complement strand
ACATTCCTTTCCCTATTCCCCTTCCCTATTCCATGTTCCCTATTCCAGATTCCATATTCCATGTTCCCTATTCCATATTCCCTATTCCATATTCCATATTCCCCACGGGCATACCCGGGCTTGCCCGGGCAATACTCTGACACGTCAGGAACGGGTGAGTCATCCGTGAAGCACGCGTCAATTTTGCTATTACTGGCAATATTTTGTTTTGTAACTAATTTAGTAACTGCAACTGATTCACTAGGCGCTGGGATATCACTAGCCATTTCTCGATGATTGATATGTTGATGTTTAGACCAAGTAGGGATCCAGCCATAAAAATTATCTTGAACTTCATATTTGTTGATAAAACCATAATCAAGTAGTGCATCTAGGATTTTTGCAAGATCAATATTATCGTAAGGTAACAGATCTAATTTTAACCGTTGTGGTTTCCATTTAAAGCGTCCTTCTCTATCACAACAACTGAATAATCCAATAAATGCTAGTCTTAAACACCGATTATCGCAGAGCTATAAGAGACACTAAATTAAGCAACCCATTCTATTTTTATTGAACGATTTTCTAACCAAGGAACTTTTATTTTTTCTTGCAAAAGTTTAACTCCTAATAATATGGGAGTATGAGCTCTTTTCCTAATTTTTATTATAAATTCATTGCCATTATAAATAATTTGCCCTGGCATATTTATAAAATTACGAAATAAAGTATCTGCTCTTTCATTTTCAAAGCGAGGCAAATCTTGAGCAAAAACATGATATAAAGTATCCGCTATTACACTCCATAAAATATCAAAATGGATCCTAATCATTAATGGTGAAGATAATGCATTAAGATTAAAAAATGATACTAGTTCAGCAAATTTTTGTTCTATGTGCCACCTTTTAGCATAAACAGTTAAAATATTTTTTAAATTTAATTCTTTATTGTTAGTAATAATATATGTTGGTTGTGATCTACCATGATTGGTAACAATAATTTGCTTAATAGGTATAGTACATTTTGGTAGTATAATTTCAGAAACATGAACCAAACAAGCTTTATTTTTTCTTTTTGGTATAGGAAGATAAACTCTTTGCCATTGCTCTTTTGGGATTGTTTCCACGTAAGAAATTAATTTTTTAGTGCGCTTACGTAAAGTAATAAAATTAATTCCTTTGGCAGCTAAACTATCAAGGATTTTATATGCAGTAAGTTTGCAATCAAATACTAAAGTTTCTTTAATATTATCTTTTTTGACAGTTTTCCAATAATCAATAAAATTAAGGATTTCATTAGCTTCATTTTTTCTTAATATATCTGCGCGAGTATAAATAATTGCATTACTTTCGCTGTCTTGGGCAAATATAGTGTTAGCTCCTTTAATAGCTTTACTGCGTGAACCACACCATACTTTTTCCATATTGGATTGATCACCAAAATGAGGTATCGAATGAAAATCAAGATTTATAAACTTGGATTGATAAAAATCCGGATATTTTTTCCTAAATGTTGTTAGAACTTGTTGTTGAAATTTATAGAGTATTTTTTCTGATGTTAAACAAGAATACGTGGTCATAAATGTAGATTTTGGTAAAAAATTTAATCCTGCGAACAACCCAAAACCAGGTTCATGATCATAAGAATTAATATGACTTAATCTTGCGCTACCAATGATTTTTAACAGTAACATTGCCAAGCATGCTTGATTAGCATTAATATCTGATGATTTTGGCAAATTACATTGTTCTAAAATTTCAATAATACCAGAGTTAATTATATAAGGTAAAAAGAAAAATACTCCTATAACCGGGCAATCATAACAAAAAGGATTTAATTGTTCAAAATTTAAAGATGAGCTACGTTCTGGTATTATAGTATTTTTGCGAGTTTTACCAAGCTCTGACAATGTTCTACGCTGCAGTTTAGGTAGTTTAGCATCAGACAATATACGCTCTATAGTTTTATATGAACATTGGTATTCTGATGCCAAACGAGCTTGAATATCTTTAGCTGACAAATTTTCTTTTCTATAATTAATTACTAATTGCCGTAATTGTGTTGGCATTCTTCTTTCTGTAGGCCCGGTTGATTTTGAAGGAAAAAACTCAAGGTTGTTAGATTTAAAATTTCGCACTAAAGAATAAAAAGCATTTATAGAATAATTATATTTATCTGCAACAATAGTAGCAGGATTTTTATCAACAACAAAAGATCTTATTGCTTCATACTGTCGCTGTTTGGCAGTTTTTGGTTTAAAAAAGAATTTTAAATATTTATTCATTAGGCCCTAATTATGTCTCTTATAGCACTGTGAATATACATGGTATTTTGCCCGCAGTCAAGAGGTGATTTTATGTATTCTCGAGAATTTCGGGCAAATTTCGATATTATATATTGAGACATGAGATTTTTAAGTTAAAATATTGTTCTTTCACATAATCTATAGCAGACAAAGTCAAACCTTAACAATTTTAACGTTTGCAATTTAATTAAGTTAAAAAGACTGCTTTTTGTTGGCGATTTTTTACAATCATATTTTTTTTGTTGGTCAATTTGGGGTGTAATTGTGACGTTTAAAAGGCCTGCGGCAATCGGTGTT
>CAIKKE010000044.1 GCA_903827925.1 uncultured Francisellaceae bacterium | reverse complement strand
TTTTATATTTTTTTTTGATATCAACAATAAATTAATGAAAAAATAATCAAAATCATAATATGAATTAATTATTCAATTTAAATTTTCGAATTAAATTTACAGTTAAATTGCTGACATGACCAATGTGGGTTTAAACCTAGTTAATTTTTGCAACCCAATTTTGTTGGTTACTTTCTTAACAACATTTTTATCAAAACTTAAAAATTCTGGTATAACTTGTAATATTAATTTCAATAAAAATGGTTCTTTACATAAATCTCTTACCTGAAAATAATCCAAAGCATACTCATATTTATCAATAGACCAATTACATCTGTTGTAACTTGGATTTTGTACGTAATTATACAGGTACTTCCTAATTTGTTCATCAATAAAAGGAACAATATAATAATTAATCATTGGAACTGGAGGGCGTTCTAGCGGTCGTTTTTGAGATAAAATTATAAATAGTTGATTAAAATCTGGGGATAAATCGTATCCTTCGCCACAATAATTATCTATTATTAATATTAACTTAATACCCTTAGATTTAACATTTTGCTCAAATATTTCTATTTCTTTAGCTTCTAATCCTTGGGGTTGTAATGAATTTTTTAAAAAACTTTGTTCCCAATTAATCAATAAAGGTACTTGGTTAAGATCCAAATTTTGTTCCCACAAAAATTTTTCTAAATGTCTTGCAAACAAAGTTTTACCAGAACCTGTATCTCCTTGGATCCATAATATTTGACTATTGGCGCTTGTAATGTATTGTGATACACATTCTTCTAACCCCAACAATTGCTCTTCACTAAATTGAGAATAGCTAGGATCTATGCTGCTTACCAAAACTGGAACATAAAGATCTATGTCTTGCTTGATCTCTTTACAAGCTAGATTACAATTTCCTTTCATTTTTTGCACTAAAAAATCGAAATTAATAGTGCATCCTTGATGCATCAACATTCCATATAATTTAATATTGGTTGGATCTAAACGAAAGGCTTCCTCAATTAACTGTTTCTGTGCATAAGGATTATTTCCCAAAGTTACACTTTTATGAGACTCTAAACAATAACTAAGTAGTTCCCATACTTTAGAGCAATCATTATAGTATGGCCAAATTTTCTTTAATAAATTAAATAATAATTCTTTAATTATAGGAGATAGCGATTGTTGTTTGTTATATAAATTAAATATTTCCTCAATAATGTTTAAATCATCAGGCTCTGCTTCTAATGCCATAATTAAAATTTCTTGAAAATTCAATTTTTTACCATTAATTTCTACTCTTTCTTCATCTGTTTGTAATAATTGGGCTAAACCTAATAGGGCTTCTGCAGATTTGGGTGCTAATTTTAATGCCTCTTTAAAAATTTCTTTAGCATTGAAGCTTTGAATAAATTCACTATCATCGCTGTTTGAAATTAAAATGCTCTCATTAGGTAATAATGTTGTACCAAGAGCAACCCATGCTAAGGGATCTGTGCGAGCAAATTTTATAGCTTCTTGCGCCTTTTCTTTTGCTATAGCTCTATCAGAAGTATTTTGTGCTAATTTTGCTAAACATCTACTTCTTGAAATTTGATCTACACAAGGTTGCATCACGCTAGATTTGGAAAAATATCGCTGTAATGCTACTTGATATAATTCTTGTGCACTATAGTATTTATCTATTGGTAAAGCTAACAGTATCTTTCTATCTGGGGTTAATTTTTTTCTAAGCGTATTGGCTAAATTATAATATGCAGACAAACAATTTTCATCTAAAAATAATGCTATTTGGCATAATGAAATAGCATCATACTCTCCATTATTCGAAATTTGTAATAAATGCTTTGGTAATCTGGCAATAATTTTATTTTCCACTTTTTTGGGTAACTTAACTGTTTCATTACCTCTTAATAATTGGCTAAGCATACTATAATTAATAGCAATCCAAGGATTATGGCTAATGTTTTTTAACAACAGATTTTTGTCTAACACGTCCTCTACCAATGACTGACTTAAATCCAGCTCCAATTTTAAACTACTTGTAGGTGATAAAGGCTCACATTCAGTATATACCACGTATCGAGCTAATATTTGCCTACCAAATACAACTACTTCATCATAAACTGGCCGATCTGACTTTAGTTGTAAGGGGAAATAAACGTCTTCTTTACCTAATTTATGCATATAATGATTACGCGGTACCACTGGAATAAAATGAGCATCATAATTAGCGTAATTTCCCCTGCCTTTAAGTAATTCTAGATCTCCCATCCCTGCAACCATTAATGCTGAATTAACTCCAATCCAATTTAACAATAAAATCCCATCCGAATTATAGCCTTCGCTATAAACTCGTTTAGCATATTCGGCATTTGTTGTTCCATATATGCCTTTACCATAATAACCAAGATCTGTAGTTGCTAAATTAGCAAATCCTGTCTTTAAAATACTTTCTAATAAATTGAGACGGCTACCATGCCATATAGGTAAAAAATCTAACCTTTCATCAGAATATTTGGCAACTTGTTCTTTAAAAATTTTTGCCACCCTTTTTCTTGTGGTACTCATTATCATATTTTCCCATTTAGGCTCAAAAACAGGATTTTTCTTGCGTTGACTTAACAAATAGATCTCTTTTTCAAATTGCTCTTGATAATGAGGATTATTAATTAAACAAATCCGCTTAATTTTAACTCTAGAAAATCCTATCAAACCTTGTTGTTCACTTTGATGTTTAGATCTACTAAATAAATCTAAAACAAACTGAAAATTTATATCCCGAGGATCTAAATCTATTAAAGCAATATTTGGATCAAAGCTTATAGGAAAACATTTTCTATTACCAAGTTCAGTAAATAATTTTTGATCTTCATCCCAAGAACTATTTAAAGGGCGAAGAAAAGGATCCATTCCTGCACTTGTTTTAAAACTGGTTGTTATAGAAAATTTTGGATCTAGTGTTTCATCTTCTAAGAATTCCTCTTGATCTTCACCGTCTGATGTACTTATACTCAAATCATCAAAAGATTGATTTAATTTTTGTATACTTAATTGATGATGGCAGCTTTTTTCTTTAGTTTCTAAGCTTGAACTTGCTAATTGTGCTATTAATTGATTTGAAGATGTTGCTACATTTAAATTAATATCTTCTTTTAAGTCATTTGCAGCAAATGGGTTAGACAACAATTTTTCCTTGTTATCATCTTGTATGCTATTAAAACTAGTTATAGTGGAACTTGCTTGAAATAAGCTACTTACAGATAAACTTGAATCTGTTTGTTTATTATTTTTTTCTATTAAATTGTTTAGTTCACTTAAATATTCTTCAATTTGATTTTTATTTAAGTTGTTACTTGAATTTAGTGACTTATTTAAAAAATCATACGCCAATTTACAATTTTTAACTGCTCCAGCTTGATCGTCAACATCAATTTGCACAAAAGCAAGCTCATAATAATATTTACCTAAATCAAAAAAATAATCTGCTTGCTCGTCTTGAGTACAATTACTACTCAACATATCATAACTCGCTTAAATCATGTGAAAAACTACTATCAAAAACTATAAATAATTGATAATTAACATATAATACTTTATAACATGTTTTTTAATAATAAAATAATAATTTATTTTATTATTAAAAAACATGTTATAATTTAAATACCTTATTTTCTAAGATGCAATACCATATTTCTATGAAGATACTTTATCGTTAATGATTTTATGTGAAAATAAAAATAATCTATATTTTAATCAATTTCAATAAGATCTAAAATAAATTCCTGTTCTTGTTTCATAATATTTTCGATAGACTCTAAATAAATATCCCAGATTACTGTACATCTAAAACTAAGATTTTTTTGTTATTAATAATTTTTAAAAAATGTAAATTAAAATTTGATGATTTTTGACTAACGAGATTACAATTGAAAATATTAAAATTAGACATCAGTACTTTTTAATCCTTAGAAAAACACAACAATTCTAAATTTGGAAAAATTATTACTTTAAAGAACAACTTTTTACTACAAATTTATACTTTATTGATCAATTTAAGCCAAAGTTAAAACAGCTGACTTTAACTGCAACATGTTTTCTTAATTTTTTATAAAAATTTTATAATTTTCATAATACATTAGTTCTATGAAATCTACTTCAATCTTCACAGGTGCCACAACCACCACCAACAATTTTACTACTGCTGTTTCTCATGCTTGCAGCAACTGTTGTCGTTGCTTCTTCAAAGATTTTCAAAATATCTTCTTTTTTAAAATTATCATTTTTACAATGTTCTAAAATAAGTTTAGTAAGTGCCATACTTCCATCTTGCAATATTTTCATAAAATCAATTATAAAATCTATATTTTCTAATGCATTATCTTCAAAATGTTCATTGATTTCATCAGCAAATTTAGATTTTTTCATATTAATCACGGCATCATCCCCAATAAATTAATTTTAATTAATTATTATATGAAAATTTTTCATTATAATAAATGTAATAAATACTTTATGAATTTAGAAATGTTAAATTTTGTAAATTAAAACAACCAAGGCTTATAATATTTTTATTTTTACCTGATTATTTACTTTTAACAGATCTAATTAATACAAGTCAAGAGCTAGGAGTTAAAATTTTTTTAAGTTGTTTCTACAGCTATTTTAATATTTTTATGAGAAAAGGCAATACCCATAGAATAAATTCTAGTAACGCCTCTAGAGCGTAACTCTTTATCGTATTGTAATTTTTTAATTTGATTTAATGCTTTAGTTGCTTCACCAAGTAAATTTAATTGTTTTTTATTAATAGCCTTAAATTCCATAACTATTCCTATATTTTTTAGATCTTTAGGGATTAAAGCTAAATCATAACGCCCAGTTCCGGATTCCCTATTAGCCTTGATCTCGTAAAGATCTTTTAGGCCACATACTATCCCTAACATTAACCCCTGGTAGAAGATCTCTTGTGTATTTTCTCCAGTATCATGATAGCTTGCCATCTCTAGCAATATATCTTGTAAACTACTTTCAAATACTTCCACCTTACCGTGAATTAATGCTGACCATAAATCTTGATACCAAACTATCCCACGGCTACCAGATAGCCATTCTTGTATAATTCTTATATATAAAGTTTCTATTTCTTTATTTGGTATGGCAAGTTCACATTCTTCATAGCCATAAGCATTTACATTAACTTGCATAGCCTTTAAATATCCTGTCATTAAAAATAAGCTCCAAATAGCTCCCTGGTTTTTTTCTAAATCTTTAAATACTATATGCTCGTCAATAATTTCTTTAATGCTATAACCTTTAATTAATTGGCTAATTTTCTCTTTGGTAGAAAAATCTGACTTAATCACAAGCTCTTTAATTAATTCATTACCGCTAGTATGGATCCAATATGGACCTAGATCTCCTTCGCTTTTGATAAATTTAATAATTGACCAAGGATTGTAAATTGTGTTTCCTCCAAAAATATAGCCATTATACCATTCTTTGGTTTGCTCAAGGTTTCCTAATATTTTAGCTTTAGTTAATAATTCATTAACCTCGATTTCAGTGAATCCAAAATACTCTGCATAATTACTATCTAATATTGAATATGTTTCTACATTACTAAGTCCTGAAAATAAACTTTCTTTAGACACCCTTAATATGCCAGTTAAAATTGCTCGGTTTAACAATGTATTATCTTTTAATGGTTCTGATAAAAAATTTCTAAAAAATTCTATTAATTCTTGGTAATAGCCTTTTAAATAGCCTTCTTGAATTGGAGTATCGTATTCATCTATAAGCAATATTGGTTGTTTTTTATAATACTTAAATAATAACTCTAGTAATCTTTTAATAGAATTTTCAAGATTAACTCTGTCTACTTTTTGCTCTAAAATAGCATTGACATAATCTAGATCATCTTTAGTTATTTTTGATGATTCAAATATATTTCTATACTTTCTATAAGTTGCTGCCATAATAACTGCTATTTTTTTAATAGCAAGCTCAAAATTAGGTTGCTTTACATCTTTAAGAGTTATAAAAACCACAGGATATTTTCCTTGTTGCTCCATACAACTTAGATCTTTAGAAATATTTAACTCTTCAAATAATCCTTTAGTTGCCTCTCCTTCAACCTCAGCAGCCCAAAAATAATGTAACATCGATAAATTTAAAGTTTTTCCAAACCTACGTGGACGAGTTAACACGATAACTGGAGTTAGATCATAAATGATCTCTTTAATAAAATTAGTTTTATCAATGTACAAATATCCTTGTTGCTTAGGATCTTTATGCGTTATTAAATCTTTGAAGTTACTTACACCTACAGGTAAATGCATAAAATTTCCTTAATAAGTTTTTTTTGTATGTACTGTCATAGTGATGTACTTAAAGCTTTACAAATTTTTTCTATATATTTAGTATAAGGCGTATTATAAATTATATTAGTATTGCGGTATGGATTATTAATTTTCGGGTTAACAATACGTGCCAATCTAACTCCATCGTCAAAATCTTGCTTGTAATGCTCTACTTCATTACATATTTCGAGATCTTTAATATAATGCTTAATTATGCTAATTACTGCAAATATAAATACATCATCAGCTGGCAACCGTGTCCTAAAATTATATTCTATCGTCTCTTTTAGTTTAAAATCATGGTCACTTATAATAACTTCGCTATCCTCCACCTTAATAATTACCTGTTGCTTACCTATTGCAATCCAAGGTGGATCTCCAGGCATAATACCTTCTATAAATTGCTTAACTCCTGTATTTTCAGAACTACATAATAATTTTGACAACGCATATAAATCTTTAAATGCTAATTTAAATCTTTCAAAATTTCCTTCACTACACTTGATTTTTATTTTAAAAAGATTAGTCATCTTGTCTCCCAATTTTTACACAACCACTTTGTTTAAATCTATAGTACATTTAAACAACCTTATTTCAGCTTCTTTTAATATTGAGTTTTTTAAAGCATTTAATTTGTCGTTACCTAAGTCACCCTCTAATTTATAACAAATCTCAAGGGGCCGTTTAAAAATTTTAACCTCTTGATATTTATTAATAATATCTTGTATTTCTGTTAATTCACCGAATCTACTCCATTTAAAATCACTGAGCACCTGATTTTCAATAGCTTTTATTAACCTCTTTAAACTATCAAACCCGCCTAATGAACTACCAACCAACGATAATTTTAATTGAGCTCTGCTATCAACCTGTTCTTCTGGCTTAACATATAATTTTGGACTAACATTTATACGTAATTTTTGCATCTCTCTGAACCGCATTTCATCTGGGGCATGTAAGTAAATTTGGGTAGTGCTATAGGACTCATGTCGATGATTTGCTTGGATCATAGTGCCAGAAATCCCTGCTAAGTCCTGATGAGACGCCGATAAATGACGTAACCAGTGTGGTGACAGCTTTTCTAGTTTCTGTTTTTTTGCTAAATTGTCTGTAAACTTCTGGGCTGCAAGCTTCCCAATTGCTTTAACATAGGTAAATAATTGTCTCACACTTAAAGGTTTGCGAGTTTTAGTATGCGCTAAAATTGGCTCTAACTCATCATCTGTTGGTAAGGACATTTTATTTAATGACAACCTATAAATTTTAATTATCGATAATAATTGATCATTAACAGGAATATGCCCTAACTTCCCACCTTTACCTTTAATAAAAAACCACCAGTTGCCGTTTAATTTCCTAAATGAGCCCCAAACACTTATCTTAACTTCATGTATTCTTAACCCCAGTAAATAAAGTAGCGCAAACAACAGCTGCACTCTTAATTTATACCGTTGTTCTTTAGGCTTCTCTTCTGGCAATTGCTGGATTGTGTCCTCAACTGCACTCCATTCATCATGCTCCAACATCCGAGCCCACACTTGATATTTTGGCTCTATTACATCATTTGATAAATTACGATACTTTTTAATTAATTTAATGGGATTTGATTTTAAATAACGAGCCTCAACTAAATAATTAATTAATGAGTTAATTACTCTAATTGCAAATAACAAGGAGCTTTTTTTTAAAGGTTTAATTAATGGACGCCACTTAAGTGAGTAGCGCTCTAATCTTAGATCTTTTTTCGACATGAGCCAACGACAATGCGGATTTTGTAAAAAGTCAAAATATTCTTCAAAATCCTCTAACTTTAAAGCAGCAATACTCATACCTTTTTCAAACATGCACCATAACAGTAGCCTTTCTGCTTCTTTTTCATAAGCTCTTTGGGTCGCAGGATTTTCATTAAATTGCCTAATCCAAATCTTAACTGCATCTACATCATTTTCCGCTAAAATATAACAATCAAGACTTTGAGGTTGACTTACTACTGCTAAATCAATTTTTGCTTCCCAAGGCACATTGCAACCTTTAGCTAAGATCCAATTATTTTGCATGGGTTGCAACCTCTGGACTTTTAATGATCCTTAACTTTTTTAATTGGCTTAAATTTTCACCTCCAACATATTCTTGTAAAATTTGCTGTAAACACTCATTTTCCCTTAATAGGGTTTTAATTTGGATTTTATTAGTTATATTAAGTTCATTTAATTCTTTTTTATTTTCTAATAATTTTTTATTTAACTCGTTAACTGTAGCTTGCAAATTAATACTATGAACTTTTTCTTGAATTAATAGAGCATGCCCTTCGGAGCTGCTATCTCTAATAGCTTCTAGGCTTTTGTGATTTACAATTTTAAGCTCGTTTCTTAAGTCATCGATGGTTTGTTGCATGTTTTGGATAGTTTGGTTTGAACTAAGCTTTATTTCTGTTTTTATTTGTTGTATTATAGTCTCTATATCAAGTCTCCAATCCTTAGCTGCAGTTAAGTTTAGCTGCAGTTTTTCTTGCTCTAGTTCTAATTGTTGGTTTTTAGCTTTGAGATCTATATTTAATTTTTCAGCATTAATTAGCTCTGCTGCATAATATTGATTTTGTTTAAGTTTTTCTTGTAACTCTAATTTTAAGCTTCGATGTTCCTCAGTTAAGCTTTTATTTTCAAGATCAAAAGATTTATTTAAATCACTAATTTTTTTAAAAACTTCTTGTTTCCATTGCTTAAAATATTTATGTATAGTTACCTTACTGCCAGAGCCAAGGAAATCTTGCAGCTTACTTAAAGTTGGAATACAACCGTTGGCAACTATTGTATTTACTGCATTAAATATTTGCTCTTTAGTTAAATTTTGTCCCAACCTATTGCCTCTTAAAGTTATCAAGTATTAGTCTTTATTATAACTTTAAATGAATTAAATCTAAAATACCATAAACTGAAGCTTTTTGCAAAAAAGTACATACTAAAATACCTAGATTTAGCAAAAACTTCTGCTAATCTACATTATCAGCGGGTTTTTATACTCTTGTCATTTTCAGAAGAAGATTGCAATTTTTCAGAAGTTAGTGCAATTTTTTTACCTTATAAATCAAGGAATTATTGTCATTTATCAAAGATGATTTTAAAATTATTAAAAGCGGTTTCAAATATCACAACTACTAGTAATGCCTTATAATTGTTAATTATTTTATAAAGTCATCCGGGCAGCTTGCCACATAGGTTTTGAAATCGCCTTTGATAATTTGCAACTTTTTGAAATCACCTTTGATAAATGACATAAATCAAGGAATTATCCTTAATTGCTACCACAACCTTTCTAAAAAAAAACACTCCTTTATTTAAAATCAATTTTTCTTAAATTTATTGTTAGTTGTAAATTTAAATTATTTAGTAGCCTTAGATTGATTTAAAATCCTTTCTAATTGCTGCCGACGCTCAACTGGACTTTTATAATCTATACGCTCCAAAAGATCTTCAGTAATACTATCTCTACAAGAGCTGATCCCTTTAATTGCAGCTAATCTGACAACTGAGTCAATTTCACCAATTTTACCATCACACTTACTAAAAATTTTTTTAGCCAAAACAGACTCAGTTAAATCAAAATCATCCCTTAACGGTAAAATTTTATTATAAGTTGCTAATAATGATAAATAATCTTGATCATATTGCCATTCTGGCAAAATATATGGCTCAAAACGATTTGCTAATTGTTCGTCTAGACGGATCAATAAATATGCATCTTTGATCCCTACTGCTACTATTGGGATCTCTAATTGATTCCCTAAAAACCTTAACACATTTAAAAATTCCCTTTGACGATCTAACCTACCAGCTAAAGAATTATGGAATTCATCAATGATCACCATTCTAGTTTTTAATGCAGTTAAAAATTTCAACACCATAGATTCCAATACCACTATTCTAGCCGAATTAGACATAAAAATACCTAAATTATGTAAAATTAGGCCATAAAACCTAGTTAAATCAGGATTAGATGACATCGGAATATATAAAATTGGCAGCTCATCGTAATACTCATTGGGATCCATACGATCTAAAAATCCCTTAGGCTTATATTTAGCAGGATATAAATTCATAAATTGCTTAATCAGCATAGTTTTACCATTATTGGTAGGACTTATAATCAATAAATTCGGCATCCTGCTTCTTTTAGGAAAATTTATTAAATCTTTTAACTTGGTTAAAACCTGCTGAGCCTGAGTATAATGGATCCAATGCTCACTATTAATAAAATTAATTCGCATTTCGTCTGGCAACTGACGTTGCCGATCTATTTCTGCTTGATAGAATAATCCACAATCTATTATCATATTTCCACCTCAAATGCCTTAATGGGACCAGAAGGTTCTGCTAACTCTAATTCCTCTACAAAAGATCCCTCTTTTTTCTTAGCTGAAATTAACAAATTATTATTAATACGCTCTTGATTCCTACGTGCTTGTTTACTTTTAATTGCTGCTTCTTTAGTTAAATCACGTAATTCTTGGATTGCAGTAAAAATCAAACCTTCATTAAGTTGCGATCTCCCAGTTGCCCTTAAATGTTTTACCGCTTGCTTATGTTCCCACAAACTAATCGTCGGTCTAGCTAAATAACGATATGGAATCTCAAAATAACTATTACTTTGAGGATCTAAAAAATAAATCTTACTTAGATCTCGAGGATCCCGACGGATCACAAATTCTTCTTGAATACTGCTTTTCCTATGAATAAAAACAGATAAAGTATTGCTGTAATAACTAATATGATCTAATACAAATCCATCTCTACGTAAAATTCTACGTTCAATTGGTAAAAAATCAATCAAAAATGCTTCTTGATCTGCTATAACTTTTGGATAACCTATACCTCTATTATTAAGATCTCCCACGATCCCTAGCCTATATTTCTCAATTGGAGCCATCAATAAGCTACTATGTATTTTTTGATGATAATAATTAACTATAGCTATCCCCATCCACCTCTCTAATTCTGATAGTGTTAAAATCGCTCTCTCTTCGGAGTTATAACCACCTCGTTCTTGAACATTAGAAAAAGTAGTTCCAGGAATTTGATGCACTAATTGCATAAAACTACCAATAACTCGTTCAACTATACCACCATAATGTGGTGCTCCAGGAGGCCTATATTTGATCTTAATCCCATGAAACTCGCATCCTCTAATTAAAGCTTCACTATGAAATTCGCTGCCATTATCTACATAAATTAGTTCTGGTTTGCCCCAAATAGACCATTCTCCATCGATCTTACGTTCAATTAACCATTGATCCTTTTTAAATACTGAATGTAGTAAACATAAACCAACTGAAGTCGCTGATGGCGCCTCTAAAGTCAAACAAAAACCTGTAATACATCTGCTAAATACATCAATTGCTATAGTTAAATACGGACGACCAATCGGTTGGCGGTATAAATCATCAACTATAATTAAATCTACCTTTGTATGATCAATTTGCACTTCCTGTAACGGATATTCAGCTACAAAATTGCTCCCATGGATTGGATTTAAAGATCTAGCTTCTTTATATCCAGATCTTGCCATCACTACCTCACGTTTGGCTAAATTATTAATTCTTGTTCTTACTGTCACTTGCGATGGTGCTTTAAATCCGGCTAATCTACACCTTCGCTTAATTTCTTCTACTACAACACTAGGTTTTATTTTTTGGCGATCACAATATAGTTCATCAATAGCGTCTTGTAATAGCATTTCAACTACAGGAAGCAGCCTACTTTTATTTTTACCACCTTGATTATTTTTAATTATGACTCCAGATAAACCACCACCAGATTGCTTATATTTTTTAGCTAAATTATATACTTGTCGCCACTCTAAATTTAACTCCTTAGCGATTTCTTTCACTAATTTTAAACTAGAACCTTGCTCTACCAATCGATGCAACAACCGCTCTCTACTCGTTAATTCTTCCCAAGCTTTAGCCGGAAGATTAATTAAATCATGGGCTGGAATAGCCTTAGGTAGCTCTGAAATAGAATTATTATTAATATTATCGCTATTAACTGGGGATAAATCTTTAATTTTAGCAATAAGAGTATTTTGATTATGATCTATAAGTAATAACTTATGCAGATTAATAGGAGCTTTAATGGTATAAACCTGACCTTGATAAAGCACTAGATCCCCATTTTGCAAGCTTAACAACATAGACCATTTCCTTAAAAAAACAAGCATTTAAGAATTAGCATTTATTGTAATAATTATTTAAAATTATCCCACTTTTTACTACATATTACAATAAACTTCTATAAAAATTGCAATCTTCTTCTGAAAAATTATTTAAAAAAAGCTAATAAATACGTTGACTAATAACCAAAAAATTGCATTTCTCTTCTGAAAATGACACGTTCGCTAAGAGATTGATAGTCTATACTTTCTAAAAGTTTCAGATCGATCATTTCTTGGCCTGTCTCAATAGCTTTTACTGCCGCTTGCTTTAAAATAGTAGATACCTCACCTAAAATTCCTTCAGAACGAGCTAATAATAG
>CAIKKE010000043.1 GCA_903827925.1 uncultured Francisellaceae bacterium | reverse complement strand
CTTAGGTTTTTATGGACAACACAATTATTTTACCGTTAATTAAAATTTTACAAAATTTACCAGTAGAAATTACTTCTATAATATTATTAATTATTTGTATTATTTCTATATTAAGCTTATTTAAATTATTTGGTGCTCAGGGTTTATACATTCATAGTATAGTTGCAATTTTAGCTGCTAATATTCAAGTTTTAAAAGTAATTCAATTTAATTTTTATCATTCTCCAGTGGCCTTGGGTACTATCGTTTTTTCCAGTACTTATTTATGTAGTGGGATCTTATCTGAACACTTTGGCGAACAAGCTGCTAAAAAAAATATTTGGTATAGCTTCTCTGCACAAATATTAATGACTTTCTTGATGTTAATTACTATTGGACATAAGCCATTATTTTTAAACAATACCAATATAATTAACAATTTTAATAATCAAAATAATCAACATTTAATCTTAGTAGAGCAAGCACTTAATACCCTATTTACTCCTTTACCTAGAATATTATTTGCAAGCTTAATATCTTTTATAATTTCTCAGTATATTGGTATTTTGATCTTTAATTTAGCTAAAAAATTTACCCTTAAAAAATATATATGGCTACGTACTATGGCTTTACTTACTTTTTCTACAACCATAGATACTTTTTTATTTAACTTATTAGCTTGGAAATTGCTCTCCCCTACCCCACTAGACTTTACTATCATCCTACATACTTATATTATATGCACTTTAATTACCCAAGGGTGTATAACAATTTTATCTACCCCTGTTATTTATTTGAGTTACTTTTTTAAGCCTATTAAAATATGATTTATATCTCTATCCTATTATTACATATTTATAAATAATAAATTATTATGCATAATTTCAATTTTATTATTAACCATACATGCAAACATACTCACGCAAGAACTGGAAAGTTAGTTACACCTCATGGAATTATAGAAACCCCAGCTTTTATATTTTGCGCCACTAAAGGTGCGATTAAAGCTTTATCTCCTATAGATTTGGTAACTTGTGGTACTCAATTTATCCTAGCTAATACTTATCATTTAATGCTGCAACCTGGAGCTGATACTGTTGCTAAATTTGGTGGATTACATAAATTCATGGGATGGGATGGACCTATGCTAACTGATTCTGGTGGATTTCAAATTTTTAGCTTAGGGCATGGATCGATTGCTGATGAAATTAAAGGCAAACGTAATCAACAAAGAGTAAAAACTTTATTAAAAATCAATGAAAATGGAGCTACATTTAGATCATATATTGATGGAAAAATTCACACCTTAACTCCAGAAAAAGCAATGGAAATTCAAGAAAAACTTGGAGCTGATTTAGTTTTAGTATTTGATGAATGCACTCCTTTTAATATAGATCAAAATTATACCGAAAAATCTATGCAACGTAGCCACCGCTGGGCAATTAGAAGTTTAGAGCAATTTACCAAACATGATATTGGCAAACAAGCTTTATATGGAATAATTCAAGGAGGAGTATACGAAAATTTTAGAAACGAAAGTTGTGATTTTAATAATAATCAACCTTTTTTTGGGCAAGCTATCGGGGGATCCTTAGGGGCCAGTAAAAACCAAATGTATGATATAGTTGCGTACACCAAATCTAAATTAAATTCTTCAAGACCAACTCATTTACTCGGAATTGGCGATATAGATGATATATTTTTTGGAGTATCTCAAGGAATAGACACTTTTGATTGTGTTCATCCAACAAGATTGGCTAGACATGGGGGGGCTTTAGTTAAAAAAATTGCCAAAATAAATAATCGACAACATATTAATCTAGCTAACAGCATATATAGGTTGGATGACAACCCAATTGAATCAGATTGTCCATGTATAACTTGTAAGAAATATGCAAGAGGTTACTTACATCATTTATTAAAAGCTAAAGAACTGCTAGTATACCAATTGATTACTATTCATAATGTAACGTTTATGAATCTTTTAATGACAGCTATCCGTAAGGCAATAGAAACTGATCAATTAATGTTAGAAAGACAACGTTGGATAAGTTAGAATAAATTTAATCAAATTATTATTTTATATTTTAGTGTTTAATTTTAAGGAAAAATATGAGTTTTGATGGAGTAGTTTTTGCAGGACAAGGTACTCAAAATTTAGGAATGGGTAAAGATTTTGTAGAATTATATCCTGAAGCTAAAGAAATTTTTCAGATAGCATATAATGAATTGGCATTTGATGTTTACGATATTTGCCAAAATGATGAAGAAAAATTAAATATTACCGAATATACCCAACCTTGTATTGTGACAGTAGAGATAGCGATATTTAATGTATTAAACAAACATTATAACTTTGAACCAATTTTTTTCGCTGGGCATTCTTTGGGAGAATATGCTGCTTTAATTGCAAGTCAAGTTATTCCATTTAATATTGCAATTAAAATTATCCATTTTCGGGGGCAACTTATGCAAGCCGCAACTCAAACCTCCAAATCAGCCGGTATGTTGGCAATCATTATCGATCCTATGCCATTAGCTGAAATCAAGAAAATTGCTTCACTTTATGATGTAGATGTTGCTAATTATAATTCTAAACAGCAAATAGTATTAAGTGGTTATAACGATGGATTAAATTCAACCGTTGAAAATTTACAAAAAATTAACTTTAACCAACCAATGCGGATTGTACCATTAGCTGTAAAAGCACCTTTTCATTCTCGTTATATGCAATCTATTGAAAAAGAATTTTATAATTATCTAAAACAATACAGTAAGCAATTTAATCTTAAAAACTTAACCAAAGTAATTTCTAATTACTTTGGTGGATTTTATCCAAATTCAGAAATTAGTACTTTACTTGATGGATTAACTAAACAAATTAGTGGTAGTGTTCAATGGAGAGAAAATATGAAAAATTTATTAGAACATACTACAAAAATTTTAGAAATTGGTCCCTTTGCTCCATTAAGAGGATTTTTTAAATCAGAAGGGATAAATATTCAATCAATTACTAATGTTAAATCTATAAATAAAGTATTTGAATCATGATTTTTATTCACGGTATAGGACATTTTCATCCTGATAATATAATTGATAATCAGTTTTTAACTGATTTAAATATAGATACATCTAATAGTTGGATCCTGGAACGAGTGGGGATCCGTAAACGACGTACCGTATTATCTTTAGATTATATTTGTAAAACTTATAATCAATCACCTTTATCTGTTGGACCACATATTGAATATACTAATGCTCAGACTGGAGCTATAGCTGCTAAACTGGCATTAAGGCATGCTAAATTAACTCCACAAGATATTGGAATGGTAATTGCAGGCGGATGTTTACCGCAATATTCTTTACCTGCAGAAGCATGTATGATAGCTGCAGAATTAGGGATCAATGTTCCTGCTTTTGACGTTAATTCTGCTTGCTCTACTTTTGCAATTCATATGAATTTAATTAAAAATATGGATAAGGCAAGTTTACCTGACTACATTTTATTAGTAATTCCAGAAAATATGACTCGTTCAGTAAACTTTAAAGATCGTAAAGTTGCAGTTTTATTAGGGGATGGTACATCTGCTATTATTGTTTCTAAAAAACATCCAACTAATTATATCATTTCTAACGTAATTATTAATTCTCTTCCAGCTTCTTATAGAGTAATTACTGTACCTGCAGGTGGACATTTTTTTCAAGAAGGTCCGGTGGTACAAAGATTTGCTATAAAAAAAATGGTTAGTATTATTGAGGAGCTACGTCAAAAAGCTAAGATCTCTAAACATCAACATTATTTTATTGGACATCAAGCAAATTTAATGATGTTGCGTTCTATTTGTAAGATATCAGAGATCTCTGAACAATTTCATTTATATAATGTAGATGAATTTGGCAACTGTGGAGCTGCTGGCGCTCCTATAGTATTATCTCAAAATTGGAATAATTTTATTCCAGGTGACGAAATTATATTAGCAGTAGTTGGTGCTGGATTAACTTGGGGTGGAATGGTAATTAAGATCACTTAACAAATTTAAAAATTAAATTAAAAATCAAGATTAAAGATTAAAATTAAAGATTAAAGATTAAAATTAAAGATTAAATTATGAAAATAAAATATAGTGATTATTTACAAAAATCATTTTTTACTAAACAAGAGTTGTTAGCATTTAGTTGGGGAACATTAATTGAAGATCCTCCTTTAGAAGGAGCAGGTATTTTACCTGCTCCTCCAATGTTAATGTTCGATCGAGTTGTTGAAATACAGCGTAGTAAACATCAAGGTTTAATAATTGCAGAGCAAGATCTTGCATTAAGTGATTGGTTTTTTCAGTGCCATTTCCGTAATGATCCAGTACAGCCTGGTTGCTTAGGTTTAGATGCTATTTGGCAATTAATCGGATTTTATGCTACTCTTTGCGGCGCCAAAGGTGCAGGAAGAGCATTAGGAGCTAAAGAGGTGGATTTTTTTGGACAAATTCGTCCTCACAATAAATTAGTTAGGTATGAAGTAAATATTAAACGACTTATTGAAATTAAATCTTTAGGTTCTACTATTGCAATCGGTTATGGGAAAGTATTTGTAGATAATAACCTTATATATACAATTAAAGATGCTAAAGTTGGGGTGTTTAAAGGTATACAATATAGTAATTACCCTCACTTAGATGATAATGCTATTGGAGTAAATCTAATTGATAGTAAGCATGATCAGTAATAATATATAGCATTATGTTTATGTTATGGTATGATAAATGTTAGTAAAAGAATTAACTAGTTTAGAAATTTTAAATTATATTCCACAAAAACCACCTTTTCGTTTTATAGATCAAATTGATTATATGAACGATAACGAGATCTGTGGAAATTATACTTTTAAAGAAAATGAATTTTTTTATAAAGGACATTTTCCCAATAAGCCTATAACTCCTGGAGTAATATTATTGGAATCAATGTGTCAAATTGGAGTTGTAGCTTTTGGCATTTATTTATTATCTAAAAATATACCGTGCAATGAAGTAAATAATTGGTTAACTATGTTTACTGATGCAAAAGTAGAATTTTTAAAATCAGTACTCCCAGGAGAAAAAGTGAAAATTATAGCTAGAAAAAATTTTTGGAGAAGAATGAAATTAAGTTCACATATTGAAATGTATAATCAACAAGAAGCTTTAATCGCAACAGCTTTAGCTTCTGGGGTAGGGATTTTAAGATGAAACCACAACGGGTTGTTATTACAGGCTTAGGGGTAATAGCCCCAAATGCTCATGGGATAAACGATTTTTGCTCAGCATTAAGAACTGGTAAATCTGGAATTAAACACTCCAAACTACTTCAAGAGTTAAATTTTAGTTGTCAAGTAATTGGGATCCCAGAAAATCTTGAATTTTTAACAAAAAAATATTTTTCCCCTCAAATCTCTATGGCTATGAACAGCAGCATGGTTTTTGCTTCAATCGCAGCTGTGGATTGTTGGCAAGATTCTGGGTTACCAGTTAATGATCTAAAAGATAATATTATTGACTGGGATACTGGGGCTGTAATTGGTACCGGAGTTGGCGGAAGTGAAACTATAGGAAATTATGTAGTACCGTTAACTAATGAAAAAAAAGTAAGAAGATTAGGCTCTACTATGGTAGAACAAACTATGACAAGCGCCGCTAGTGCTAATGTTGCTGGAATTTTAGGGTTGGGCGGACAAGTAACTACTAATTCTTGTGCTTGCAGTACTGGAACAGAAGCTATAATTAACGCTTATTGGATTGTTAGAGAAGGGAGATCTAAAAGGATGTTAGCTGGAGCTACCGAAGGTATTTCCCAATATACTTGGGCTACTTTTGATGCAATGCGAGTATTATCCAAGGGATTTAATGAAGTTCCAGATAAAGCTTCTAGGCCTATGAGTAATACTGCTAGTGGTTTTGTGCCTGGAGCAGGAGCTGGGATCTTAATGATCGAGAGTTTAGAAAGCGCTTTAGAAAGAGGTGCTAAAATTTATGCGGAGATTATTGGTACTCACGTTAATTGCGGTGGGCAACGTAATGGTGGCAGTGTTTCTGCACCTAACCCGTTAGGGGTAATAAATTGTATTAAAAATGCTATTAAAATGGCAAATATTAATCATTTAGAGATTGATTTAATTAGTGGTCATTTAACAGCTACTATGGCTGATACATTAGAAATTAATAATTGGCAAGCAGCTTTAAATTGTACACCTAAAGAATTTCCATTTATAAATTCAACTAAATCTCTCATTGGACACACTTTAGGAGCAGCTGGTGCTATAGAAAGTATTGCAAGTGTTATACAATTAAATAATAATTTTGTACATGGTTCGAAAAATTGTGAAGATTTACACTTTAAGCTTGAGCAATTTTCCGATAGTATTATCCACGAAACTATTGAAGTAGATTTAAACATTATTGCTAAAGCCAGCTTTGGTTTTGGGGATGTAAATGCCTGTTTGATTTTAAAAAAATGGGATAATTAAGAGTTTTTGATTGTAAAAATTAGGAGAATAATGTGGAAACTAATACCGCTAACGATACTGTAGTTTTTAATGATTTAATAGAAATCATTAAGCCTTATTGTAAAGAAAATGCTTTTAAGAATGTTACTAACGAAACTCGTTTTATCGAAGATTTAGGCATAAATTCAGCTAGATTAGTAGATATTGTCATAGATATTGAAGATAAATTTAATGTAGCTATAGACGATGAGTCTGCAGACCAAATTAGAACCGTTGGAGACGCAATGGCAGTAATTGAAGGGAAAATTAGCTAAATATTTTAGTTAATTAATTTATTAGGGTAAATGCATATTTCAAAAGCAGTTCAGTTTAAATTAATCTTACAAAAATTTATTGGATTTTTTTGTTTAGTGTTAATTTATTTTGGTTATTGGATATTTATATTAATATTTAAAAAATATAAAATTCCTAAACTTAAAAGTCTACGTAAACAATTTAAAATAATTACTAATAAGATAAATAAAGATCCTCTGCTTATTTGCCCTAATCATTTAACTTTTATTGATTCAGTGTTACTAATTTTAATTTTCAATTCTTTTTTTGATTATATTAAAGACTTTCATACTCTTGCCTGGAATTTTCCTAAAACAACACATATTAAAAAAAACTGGTTTTATCAAATAATTAGCTATCTTAGTAAATGTATATTAATTGATTTTGATACTCATAAGAATAATATTTCAAACTATAAAAACACTAATACTGATCCAATTAAAATAGCTAAATATCTTTTATCTATAGGGGAATATATCATGTTATTTCCAGAAGGTCATAGAAGCTTAGATGGTAAAGTAGATACTAAAAATTTTGCTTATGGAGTGGGTAAATTAATTAATGAATCACCCAATATTAAAGTGCTGTGTATATATTTAAGAGGGCATACCCAACAATGTGGCAGTAATTTTCCTAATAAAGGTGATAGTTTTTATTGCAAAATGGAATTATTTGATCCATCTAAGAATACTATAGATAATACGGCTAAAAATTCTGAGTTACGCAAAATTCGCAATATTGCTAAAAATATTATTGAACATTTAGCCGTAATGGAAAAAAAATATTTAGCTTTACAAACAGATCATAATAATAAATAAATTATGCTGCTAAATGTAAATTATGCTGCTAAATGTGGGATTTATGCATAGATTTTTTGAAAACATTCAATTGCAAACCGGAAATATTATTCAACTAAACTACAACAATAGTTGTAAAATACTTAACGTATTAAAATTAAAAATTAATCAAGAAATATATTTATTTAATAATACTAATTTAGAATTTTTTAGTAAAATCATTAAAGTTTCTAATAAAACAGTATATGTTGAAATTCTAAACACCATACCTCATGATTTAGAGTCCCCATTAAAAATTCATTTAGCCCAAGCAATTGCTAAACATGATAATATGGATCTTATTATTCAAAAAAGCACAGAATTAGGGGTAGACGAAATTACTCCTATAATTTCAGATAGAACTATTGTAAAACCTAAAAATTATGCAACTAAAATTGATCATTGGAGAAAAATTGCTATTGCTTCTTGTGCTCAATGTGGTAGAAATTTAATCCCCACTATTAATTCTATATTATCATTTAAAGATTTTATAAAAATTGTAAACCAACAACCAACAATAAATGAACAATACCTAAAATTAATTTTATCCCCTTCTATTGTATTAAATGAACCATGTTTATTAGATAATCAATTTAATAATTATAAAAAAATTTGGATAATCATTGGACCAGAAGGTGGTTTTACTCCATCAGAATTAAATTTAGCTGAACAAAATCAATTTAATTTAAGATCTTTAGGTCCTAGAATTTTGAGAAGTGAAACCGCACCTATTGCAATTATTAGTATTTTACAAGCTAAATTTGGAGATCTATTAAAATCATGAACCTTAACAACAATCCGCTTGAACCAAAATTAATTTTAGGTTTTGATTTTGGAACTAAATATATAGGTGTAGCCATAGGTCAAACTACCACCAACTCTGCAAGGCCAATTGCTTGTTTAAAAAACAACCACCAACAAATTAATTGGGAAGCTATAGATATTCTTATACATTCTTGGAAACCTAAAGAGTTAATTGTTGGGATCCCCACAGATCTAAATAACAAAATTCAACCTATAACTATTAAAAGCTTAAAATTTTATCAACAATTACAAAAAAGATTTAAATTACCTACCCATAAAGTTAATGAACAACTTAGTACTTGGGAAGCCAAAAAATTATTAAAATTACAACACAAAGAACATTTAGCTAAACAAGAATTACTCGATATTAATGCTAAAGCTGCAGCCATCTTAGTCTCTCAATGGTTAAATGAAAATTATTAATTAGTCGTTTGCGCAACTACCCTCAAAAGATCATAAATACATAAATATACTTTCTTTTTATTTTTAGATTGAAAATTTAATATATAATAATTATATGGAAACAATAATCAGTGCTAATTTAATGCTGAGATTATTAAATATACAAGAATTTTTTGCCCATCAATCTTTGATGAATTATCCTAATGATCATCAAAAAATTTCTGAATTAATTAACATCAAAAAACGGCAATTATCTTTACAAGAAATTATTAAGACCCAAGACATTCTTAATATGCTAGATGAAAATGAAGAAGAAAGTGGAGGTAATGAAAGCGGTGGTGGGGGAAGTACTATAAAAGGGTTGCGTGGCAAAAATGATAAAAGATTTAAAAACCCTACAGTAAAAAGAAGATAAGTAGCAAAACACTAAGAAAATTAAGAATCAATTATATCATTTAAACCCACATTAAACGCTTCGAACAACTAACTATTAATTAATCCTTATTTGCTTGGCAAATTATTAATAAATATCCCTATATTATCTTTATTTTATCTAGGTTAGGAATAATTTGTTTTAATTTGCATGCATTTTCCAAGAAAATTGTTTATTTTAAGCAAAATTATACATTAGTGGGTATTAATTTATTCAATTCTACTAAACAAGCTGGCATAAATTATTATAATTTTTATTTTAAATTAAGATCTTATAAAAATATATTATAGTTATATTTTTATAAGTTAATTTAATCTGCCAAATTGGGTAAAAATAATTCTTGCAAATTATTAAGAAATCTTCTACCTAATTCCGTAGGTCGAACAAAATCTTTATCAATTTGCAATAAACCTAAATCTATAGCTTTATTTAATGCTTGTTTAATATCATTAAATGTACATTGAGTTTTATTAAAAAAATCTTTTTCACAAAATCCTTGTTTTAATCTTAAATTGTTTAACATAAATTCAAAAATAATTTCTGTTTTAGATAAAAATTGCTGATTATCAATTATTTTTTCAACTTCACAATTTAAATAACTTTTGGGATTTTTAACTTTACTCAACCGTAATACTTTTAGCTTTTGAGTAGAACTAGAGATAGAGGTAGAGCTAGAGCTAGAGATAGAGCTAGAGATAGAGATAGAGCTAGAGATAGAGGTAGAGCTACAGATAGAGCTACAGCTACAGCTACAGCTACAGCTACAGCTAGAGATAGAGATAGAACTAGAGCTAGAGCTAGAGCTAGAGCTAGAGATAGAGCTAGAGATAGAGCTAGATGAATTTTCTAAAACACTTAATTTAGCATGCGCTCCGGCTCCTATTCCTAAAAAATCTCCATATTGCCAATAATTCATATTATGTACACAATAATATCCTGGTTTAGCAAAAGCTGAAATTTCATAATTAATGTAATTTTTATGGGTTAATAATTGTGAACCTTGATTATATATATCCCAAATTGTATCTTCTGTTGGTAGATTTATTGGAGGTTTATTAAAAAACAAAGTATTTGGCTCTAAAGTTAATTGATACCAAGAAATATGTTGGGGATCATAGCTTAACGCATTATTCAAATCATATAAACTATCTGAAATAGATTGTTCTGGTAACCCATACATTAAATCTATATTAAAACTATTAAAATTAGCTTGTATAATTTTATCTAAAGTATGTTTAACATCTTGACTTTGATGTACTCTTCCTAAAAGCTTTAGTTTTAAATCTTGAAAACTTTGCACCCCTAAAGATATTCTGGTTACTCCAGCTTGTTTATAATTATCCATACTATCTTGCTCTATAGTTGCCGGATTTACTTCTAAGGAAATTTCTAAATTTTTATTAAATATAATTTTTTTATTAATATAATTTAAAATTTGATCTATTAATTTTCCTGACAATAAACTGGGGGTTCCTCCTCCAAAAAAAATACTAATTAAATTGGTTTTTTGGTATTTTAATAAAAAATCGAAGCTATAATCAAAGTCAATGCATAATTTTTTTAGATAATTTTCCTCAAAATTATGATGTTTTTTATTTATTGTATAAGAATTAAAATCGCAATAAAAACATTTTTTAATACACCAAGGAAAATGTATGTATAAACTAAAATTAGAAGAATTATTATTTATCATTAAACCATCATTGTGTAACTACACTATAAACCATCAT
>CAIKKE010000042.1 GCA_903827925.1 uncultured Francisellaceae bacterium | reverse complement strand
CGGCGCAGCCGTTGGCGGTGGGCATGACACCCTTGATGGCAACCTCGATGACCTCGTTCTGCATGGCCGGAATCTGCGTAGGCGGGAGGGAAAGCGCAAGCCGGCAGAGGATTACTCGAAGCCGAAGGTGCTTTAATTTCAACTAAATCTCCTTCATATTTACCTATTAATCCTCTAGCTACAGGAGAGCTAATAGAAACTTTATGCTGCTTTAAATCTGCCTCTTCATCTCCTACTATTTGATATTTAACTATTGTATTAATATTAGCATTAGTCTTAGATTTATGCTCAATTTGATCCTTAATAACCGATAAAGTAACTGTTACTCCAAAAATTATCTTACCATCATTATGCATTTTACTAACATCAATTATTTGAGAATTAGATAATTTATTTTCTAGATCTAAAATTCTACCCTCAATAAACGCTTGCTGTTCTCTTGCCGCTTGATAATCTGCATTTTCCTTAAGATCCCCATTGGCTCTAGCCTCAGCTATTGCTTGAATAACTTTAGGACGTTCAATTGTTTTTAATTGATGTAATTCTTGTTTTAATTTTTCAGATCCATGCAACGTCATAGGGATCGTTTTAGGAATATTCATAATACTTATCCTTAAATTTTACTTATAAATTTAAAAATCATTAACCTAATGGCTTAAGCAAAAATAACTTAGACAGCACATACTAAATTATACTGAAATGTATACTTGGCGGGCATAAAATATTTCCAAGTTATTTTTGCTTAAGCCCTAAAATTAAGTTTAACATTAGGTTAATGATTTTCTAAAATTTTTATTGATGATTTTAATTATAAATTAAAAATATTGACTTAATTTTTTACGTAATTCAATAAAAGCTTGATTTTCCAATTGCCTAATCCTTTCTTTAGATACTCCATAATTTAAAGCTAGATCTTGTAAAGTAGCTTTTGTATTATCTTGTAACCATCTACTTCTTAAAATATCCTGATACCTTGAATCAAGGTTACCAATCGCTTTATATAATTTAGACAAAGTCATTTTTTTCCATTGAATTTTCTCTAAATTATGCTCCGGATTAAAACTATTATCTTCTAAATAATCTGCAGGTACTAAAGCATTAGCAAATCCAGCAACATTATTACTGTTGCTATTGCTTTGAATCGAAGATGTTGATTCAGGTACATCAAAACTACTATCATAACTAAACATACGTAATTCCATTTGTTTAACATCTTTAGTTTTTACATTTAAGTCAGTAGCTATTTGTTGGATCTCTTGTTTGTTTAGCCAATTAAAATTTTTCTTATTACTTCTTAATTTAAAAAATAATTTCCTTTGAGCTTTAGTAGTAGCTATTTTTACAATTCGCCAATTTTTTAAAATAAATTCATGAATTTCAGCTTTAATCCAATGCATGGCAAAAGTTACTAGTCTAACGTTTTTTTGGTAATCAAATTTACGTACCGCTTTCATTAAACCCACAGTACCTTCCTGAATTAAGTCAGCAAGTGGAAGACCATAGCCTAAATATTTTTTAGCAACTTTAATTACATACCTTAAATGAGATAACACTAAACAATGGGCAGCTTTAAGATCAACATGATCTTGCAATCTTTTAGTATAATCCTGTTCTTGTTCTTCAGTTAAAATAGGAATATTGTTTACATAAGCAATATAATCATCAATAGTTGTAGCATTGACTACTGGTAAGTTAACAGCATAACCATGCGATGCCGCTAATAACAACGGTAATGTTGTAGCTACACTCATAATAACTCCTAAAACATCCTTAATTTACAATATTTAATTAATTTAATTTTACTATACTTGATTTAATTTTAATATACTTAATTTTACTATACCTGATTTAATTTTAATATACTTGATTTATTTGTTACCTTAAAATAAAAACAAGAAATTTAAATAACAATATATATATATGTTATAATATAATATATTAATCATATAGCATTTTTTCAAGGGTATTAATCTAAAATTTATTATTAATATTTAATCAATTTAAGTTATGTATTATGTTTTCTCTGAAGATATCTGATATATTTATTAACAAACAATTTGATATACAACAATAATCTTGTTTTAATTAACGCTCACTAGATTGAATTTTTACAATTTTAACCCCAACTGGAGAAACTGTTTCGGTTACCCTAAGAATTAACATGGTTAAATTTAATTCTTTATCTAATGAAAATATTTGATTACGAAATTTTAAAATAAATGGTAATTCAATCTCCCATACCCAAATACCATTAATTATTTGATCTTTAATTATTCTGGGGGCCGCAGTTGGCCTACCAGATAAAATTAATTTATTAGATACTACTTGCTGAATATTTTGATCTTTTTTTAACAAATCAAAATAATTTTCCATTCCTAAAGGATCAAAATATTCTTCAATTTTAGCAGTAATTTTATCATAATTATGATAATTAAAACTAAAACTAACAATCATTGCTTCTGTAACCCAATTCAATAACTCGCCTTCTGTTAAAGTAGGTTGATCTAAAGGTATATTATCCACTAATTGATCTGATTTTTTAATAGGAAAATATACTGGCTTAGGTTTTTGAATAAATTGTTCAACATTAAAAATTATTAATCCTCCTAAAAAAATTAACTGAATTAATACTAAAATTCTTAACAACCAAACTCCATCTGAAGAAAATCGATTTTTATTGCTAACAGTTATAGACGATGATGGCATATCTAGATCCTAGGTTCTAAATTGAATAATATTATTGATAAACCAAAAAATGGCGATTGTAGAGTACTTACTCTAACCACCCACAATTTAGCCAATACTTTTTGAATTAACGGTGGATCTTTTACATTTTCAAAATAAATATCTATCGGCACAAAAATTTGCCAAACATATTTACCATTGGCAATTCCCGATTTTTTAACTACTGGTTCATTAATAATTTCTACCCTAACGGTACACATATTATTTTTAATAGTTTCTAAATTTTTAGATATATCTAATGCTTGCAAAAATGCTTCGTGCGCACCTGGGGCAAAATAATTACGTAAATCCTGTAATGTACGCCGGTAATTTATATAATCATAATCATGCATAGCGTATATTACTTGCTTAACCCAATAAATTACTAAGGCATTATTCGGATCTTCTGTGTTTAAATCTCTAAGATTAATTTTTGATTGATCAATCAAAAACCCTTTATTATCTGTTAATAAATTGCTTAATTTTAAATGATTAATATTCAATGGAGGCATATCTAGCAGTACTCCAGAAGAAGAGGAGGGGAAATACCTAGAACCACTAGTAGATTTAAGTTGATAATAAGCAAAACCTACAAGCAAACTAATTAAAATTATAGCTAATAAATTAGCAACTATCACTAAACGATAATTGCGCAAGTAAAAATTATTTCTAACGCTAATTAAATTTAATGCATTTTGTAACTCATTACTATTATTTTGATTATTCATATAAAACATTAAATATTATAAATTATTTTGCAAGTAATATATAGAGATATAGATATACTATAGGATAAAATGAAATAATAGGATAAAAGTAAAATTTAGATGATCTGGCCCTGGTTATTTATTTAACTGTTTGCTGAACACTGAACAGCCCTCGGTTATTATACTATTAAAATAAAATCTAACCCATTAAAATTGAAGGCTTTAAACATGAGAAGTGAAAGAGCAGATCAGCATATAGCTAAAATGGCCGCCCACAAAACACCATACTTCAAAACAATCAATAAAATTAAGTTAAGAATTGATGATGGAGTGTACCCAACAGGAAAAATAGGTAAACTATTTAATAAGGCTCTTTCATTATCAACAATTAATATAAACAATAAAAAAGTAGTTTTAGATTATGGTACCGGAACAGGATTTTTAGCTATTGCTGCTGCAAAAAATGGTGCTAAAGTTGTTGGTATAGATAAAAATCCAATTGCTATAAAATCTGCAATATATAACGCTGAAAAAAATAATGTAAAGAATAAAATTGATTTTAGAATAAGTAATAACTTATCTGCTATTTGTAGCCAAGAAAAATTTGATATTGTTTTAGCGGGATTACCATGGGAAGATGCAATTCCTTGCTCTTCATTAGAAATGGCATTTTATGATGAAGAATTTACCATGAGAAAAGCTTTGGCTGAACATGCTGATAAAATATTAGTTAATAATGAAGGAATTATATTAATCTCTTACTCTAAAAAAGTTCAAGATATACTTCCTATTGAAAAATTTTTTCCTAATTTTTGGATTACAATATTATTAGAAAAAGTTATAGATAATGATCCTCATTATATTTTATGTTTAAGATTACGTTCGTGACAACAAAAATTCTTTAACTCACTCATGGCAACTTACTAACCAAAAAATCTCTCCATGCTATCTCAAATTTCTACTATATTATCCCTAGCTATGCAAATTATTAAACTTGCACTCTAACCTAGCAAATTATAGGATAATGATCCCTAAAAATTAATAATTAATTAAAGGAACAATTAAGTATAAAATGTTAAATAAATATAAACAATTTAATCAAGCTTCATTCAACAAAAATATTTTAATTTTTGTACGTATACAACAAAATACTTGTAGTAGTAAGATTGAAATAATAAATTTTGGCTCTCCACAACATTGGGAAAAAGAATTTAAATATATTAAAAATATTTTAGAACCACTTAATAATGATTTTATATCAATCAGCAATGATCCGGGTTGTTTAAATAAAGAATTTTTTGATTCAACTATTCATATTAAAGATTTTAATTTAAATTTCTTATCAAAGATAAATACTAAAAATATAATATGTTTTTTAAACAAAAATAATGATCATAGTTTTTATTACTTAAATAAAATTTTAAACCAAGCTTTATCAATTAATATTTATGTTATTCGGAATGAAGGAGACTTTCTTATACAAGGAATAAATATTGAGTGTGATTGTAATAATTGTCTAGCAAGCTCTATATTTAAAACATTTAAATTGTTGGAATTTGATAAATTATCCAATTTTGCAAAATTGGATAATTTTTCTTCATGTGAATATCAAAATGGTTATCAATATTCTATATTAACTTATAATAATTCAAACAAAGAAAACAAAGAAAACAAAGAAAATGTTGCTTTAAACAAAAAATTTTGCAAACAAGAAGCATGCCAACAACTTCCCATAACATATCCTTATTTAACCAAAAATCTAGTTACTAATCCTTATGAAAAATATAAAAACATTGGTTTTCCTAAATATATAGCAGCTCCAATGGTTGGACAATCCGAATTAGCATTTAGAATGATGGTTAGAAAATACGGGGCTCAACTTTGTTATACCCCTATGATTGATGCTGAAATTTTTGTGAATAATTTAGAATATCAACATGAATTATTCACTACAGTCGCTTATGATAGACCATTGATTGCACAATTTGCAGCAAATGATCCTAAAATATTATTAACTGCTGCTAAAAAAATTGCTGATCAGTGTGATTTTATTGATATAAATTTAGGTTGTCCTCAAGCAGTTGCCAGAAGACATAATTATGGAGCTTGGTTAATGGAAGATCCTTATACTATTTATAAATTAATTAAGACTTTAACTAATAATTTAAAAATCCCAGTATCTTGTAAGATAAGAATTTTTGAATCGATAGAAAAAACTATAAAATATGCACAAATGTTAGAAAATGCTGGTTGTTCATTGTTAACCATTCATGGAAGAGAAAGAAAATCTAACATGAATTTAGAACCAGCAAATTGGGAGCATATCAAAGAAGTTAAAAAGCATTTAAATATCCCTGTAATTGTCAATGGCAGCATTAACGATCTAACTACTGCTCAAAAATGTTTAAAACTTACTGGGTGTGATGGGGTTATGGCTGCCAGTCATTTATTAGAAAATCCTTGTTTATTTAGCGGTAAAACTGTAAGTCCTAAAAAAATGGTCTTAGAATACTTAGATTTTGCTCAAGAATATAATTCTTTACTTAGATATGCAAAAGCACATGTTTTACAAATTTTTTCTAAAAAAGTAAATCAAGATATATTAAATAAAATTAAATTAAGTAATTCTATAGAAAATTTAAGGGAATATGTTTCAAATTTCCCTGAAACTTATTTACATAAATCTGACCATTTAACTAAAAATACTTTTGATTTAGTGTTTGAAGCATATTAGTTTTGTAACCAAAAAATATATGGGGTTTTCAGTAGCGACTCTAATCCTGATACAAATAAGAACTGACGTTAATTAATATACAAATTAAATTTGTTTGTTCATAATAGACATGCTTATTATATTAATAGTGTAATAAATAATACTTTAAGTTATAATAATAGATAAAATATATTAAGTAAATTTATGCAAAACATAGAAAAAGTAAATCTAATTAAATCTAAGGTATTTACATCTCCAAATATCTGGGATCTTTTAGTATTAGTTATAATATTAGGTATTTTAACCGTAATTGCTTGGGCTGCTACTCAAATGGCTACCCCTTATATGGTTGGAGAAGAATTAACTATTTCTTTAGATCCTAAATTTTTACCTCAGTATACAATAAAAACCGTATTACGCATGTTGATTGGGATGATATTCTCTTTATTATTTACATTCACTATAGCGCCACTTGCAGCTAAGAATCTTACTGCTGGTAAATTAATCTTACCATTTATCGATATTATGCAATCTATACCTGTGTTAGGCATGTTAGCCATAACTGTAGTTGGATTTATAAAGATTTTTCCAAATAGCTTATTAGGACCTGAAAGCGCTTCAATATTTGCAATATTTACTGCACAAGCTTGGAATATTGCTTTAAGTTTTTATCAATCATTGCGAACTTTACCATTAAATTTGCAAGAAGCAGCTAGCATGTATCAATTATCTTCTTGGCAAAAATTTTGGCGTATCGAAGTTCCTTTTGGGACTCAAGGTTTATTATGGAATAGTATGATGTCCATGTCAGCAGGTTGGTTCTTTGTGGTTTTATCTGAAACTATTATAGTTTCTAATCAAGCAATAACTTTACCTGGTATAGGTTCTTATATTAGTAAAGCAATTATCGAAGAAAATTTTCCTGCAATGTGTTATGCGATAATTGCTATGTTTTTAACCATATTGGTTTATGATCAATTATTATTTAGACCATTATTAACTTGGGCTGATAAATTTACTATTGATACCGACATAAATTCAGAAGTAATTAATAAATCATGGTTTTTAAATTTATTGACTAAAACTAGATTATTAAAAAAAATCGAGTTAACTGTGGAATTGTTTTTAGATTTGTTTATTAATAAACTAGACATAATTTTTAATGACATAAATAATACACCATTATATATTAACCACACTAAAAATTGGTCTAAATTATTAAGTTTAATTTGGAAAGTTTTTCTAATTATTAGTATTGCGGCTTGTAGCTATTTTTTAATAAAATTTATTCATAATAATATTTCTACAATGGAAATTTTACATGTGTTTTTTTTAGGATCTATAACTGCTGCTAAAGTAATTTTATTAATTATTTTAGCTTCTATTTTATGGGTACCAATTGGGGTGTGGATAGGATTGAACAAAAAATTCAGTGCTATGTTACAACCAATTATTCAATTTCTTGCAGCTTTTCCTGCTAACTTTTTTTATCCAATAGTTGTAATTTTAATTATTAAATATAATTTAAATAAAAATATCTGGACTGCTCCGCTAATGATTTTAGGTACTCAATGGTATATTTTATTCAATGTTATAGCAGCGGTAAATGTTATTCCTAAAGAAATTTTTTTAACCACTAGTATGTTTCGAGTAAAAGGATTTTTATGGTGGAAACGTGTTATATTACCTGCAATATTTCCATATTACGTCACTGGAGCAATGACTGCAGCGGGCGGATGTTGGAACGCTAGTATTGTGGCTGAATTTGTTAAATGGGGAAATAATACTATAAGTTCATTTGGGTTAGGATACTATATTAATCAAAATTCTATAACCGGAGATTTTCCAAGGATTGCCTTAGGAATATCTATAATGTGTATCTATATAATGTTATTTAATAAATTAATATGGAGAAAATTGTACGAGTTAGCCAACTCTAGATTTAATTTTAATTAAACTTAATTCTGAGATTATTTATGAACATTACACAACCAATTTTATTGCATGCGAATAATATAACTAAATATTTTACTAGTGCGGAGCAAAAAAAATTATTAGTTTTAGATTCCATTGACTTTCAATTATATCCAGGGGAAATAGTTGCTATTTTAGGAAAATCTGGATCTGGCAAATCTACTTTTTTAAGGATTATTTCAGGTCTTATTCAACCTGATCATGGAACAGTTACTTATAAAAAAGAGCTAGTCATTCGACCTGTTAAGGGGATTGCTATGGTATTTCAAAATTTTGCTTTAATGCCGTGGCTTACAGTATTAGAAAATGTAGAATTAGGTTTAGAAGCCATTGGGATCCCTAAAAAGATCCGTCGTCAACGTGCTTTAAAAGCCATAGATACTATTGGTTTAGATGGATTTGAATCTGCTTACCCTAAGGAATTATCTGGGGGAATGAAACAACGAGTAGGTTTTGCTAGAGCTTTAGTTGTGGAACCTGAGTTATTAATTATGGATGAACCATTTTCAGCATTAGATATTTTGACTTCTGATAATTTACGTGGGGATTTATTAGATCTATGGATGAACAAGATCACCAATATTAAAAGCATAGTTTCTGTAACCCATGACATTGAAGAAGCAGTATTAATGGCAAATAGGATCATAATCTTTTCAAATGATCCTGGCAGGATCCAAGCAGATATACAAGTAAACTTAGATTATCCCAGAGATCCTAAATCCGAAAAATTTCAAGATTTACGCGATCAAATCTATACTATAATGACCACCAGTAACCGTAATCGATTAGATAAAGTTGAAAGCAAATATATAATTAATAAAGAATTACCTGAATTTAGTTATAGGATCCCAGATGTGGATATTGCTGAATTAACTGGCTTTTTAGAAGTAGCCCCTACGCATGAAGAAATTGATGATAAAATTAATTTACCAGGATTAGCCGAATCTTTACATTTAGACGTTAATAATTTATTTCCAATAACTGAAGCCTTAGATATGTTAAGATTTGTTAAAATTATTGATGGAGAATTACAATTAACTGATCATGGAAAAAAATTTGCAGAGGCCGACATTTTAAATAGAAAGCAAATTTTTGCGGAACATTTACTTAAATATTTACCTGTTGTCAATAAAATCAAACAAACTTTAGACCAAAATGTTAGTCATAAAGTTTTTAAAGAATTATTTTTAGAAGAATTAGAAATCAATTTTAGTAAAGAAGAATCAGAAAAAATTTTGCGTACTATCATTAGTTGGGGAAGATATGCTGAAATATTCTCTTATGATTATGATTCAGGAGAGTTAAGTTTAGAAAATCCTTAAATTTAAGAAGTAATTTAATTATGTATACAAGTAAATTAATAGATAAATATATAAACGAACATACAACTCTACCCTCTTCTTTGTTACAAGAAATAGCATTTGTTACTAAAAATAGCATAACTGGTGCAGCTATGTTAAGCGATAATTTAGTAGGTAGATTATTAAAGTTATTAGTAATAATTTCCAAAAGCAAAAAAATTTTAGAGATCGGCACATATACAGGATATGCAACCTTAAGTATGGCTGAAGCATTACCTAATGATGGAAAAATCGTAACTTGTGAAATTGATCAAATTGCAATTGAAAATGCCAAACGATTTTTTAAATTAAGCCACAATTCACATAAAATTCACATTTTGCATGGTCCAGCATTACTTAGTATTACAACTATTGATTATCCTCTAGATTTAGTATTTATCGATGCCGATAAAGCAAATTATAAAAATTATTATGATTTAGTCTTACCTAAATTAAAATCTGGTGGATTAATAGTTATTGACAATGCTTTATGGAATAAAGAGGTAATTAATCCTCAATCTAAGCAAGCCCAAATAATTGACGAATTAAACAAACAAATTATTAATGATCCAGAAGTAGAAAATATTATATTAAATATTAGAGATGGAATTAATGTTGTATATAAAAAATAACAAATTATTTGTTAATATATTATTGATTATATTAATCAACTTATGTAGTTTAATAAATAACATTTCAGTATCTGCTATAGATAATACTTATCCTGGCAGCGGGTCTAATACTAATAAATATCAAAAATTAGAAGTAGAATTAATCATAACTGTTAAACCAGAATATAAAGATCATATTAAAGATCTTAACCAGTTAATTATTAGCATTAAAAAAGATTTATTAATCTATAATGCTAAATCAGAAACTAAATTAACTATAAATCGCATAAAAAATTTATATCATAGAGGTATGGAAGAAATAATTAATGATTTAGAAAGTTTTGGTTATTATGAAAAAAAAATTATTGAAAATAATTTAATTAATATTAAAAATAATCACTGGCTAGCTAGTTATAAAGTTGAAATCGGACCTGCAGTTAAAATTAAAAAAATTGATATTGATATTTTAGGAGAAATTAATAAATCCCAAATAACAATTATAAAACATAAAATTAATAAATATTTACAAATTAATTCTAATTTAATTCATGGAAATTACGAAAAAACCAAACAATTTATTTTAAATAACTTGCATGAAAATGGATTTTTAAATGCGCAAATAAAAGAATCTAAAGTCTTGGCAAATTTACAAGAAAATTCTGCAAACATTGTGATAATTGTCGATGCTAAACAACAATATTATTTAGGTAAAGTAATATTTAAGTCCGATTTATATTCTTCTGAATTTTTAAATAAATATATACCTTTTAAGGAGCATGATTTATATTCCATGGATAATTTAATGCAATTAAAGAATAATTTGTTGAACTCTGGATTATTTTCCAAAATACGTATAGATACTGTTAATGTAAACAACATAGATAACCATGTCATGCCTGTTATAGTAAGAGTATATAATAAATCAAAACATAAATATTTTGGTAGCTTTGGTTTTGGTACTGATACTGGATTTAGAGGATCTTTAGGATATATTTATAGATTACCTAATAAACCTGGAAATATAATGAACATGAATTTATCTATAGCTAAAAAACGCAATCAAGCTGTTTTTGATTATAGTTTTTTAGGTGAAAATCCGATGGCAGAAAAATATAATTTTGGATTAATGCTACAAAAAGAAAAAATTAATATTCGAAGTAATAAAAATTTAGAATTATATTTTCAAAAATCAATTGATAAAAACAATTTCAAACAAATTTGGAAACTAAGTTTTCTAAAAGAATATTTCAAAGAATTACCAGAGTCTCCTAAACAACATGCTAATTTTTTGCTCCCAACTATAAAACTTACTTGGTTAGATATTGATGATTTTCATCGTGCAGAATCCAAGGAAAATGCAGAACAAATTCAAGAAAAAGAACTAAATTTAAAATATGGAAATAAATTAACTTTTACAACTAAATTTGGAATACAATCACTACTCTCATCTACAAATTTATTGCAATTTATTATTAATGAAACATGGATAAAACATTTTATTTATGATTCACGGATCATATTTAAAACCACTATAGGAACTACTATTATTAAAGATTTTAAAAAATTCCCCTTAAGTTTAAGATTTTTCGCAGGTGGAGATCATTCAATTCGTGGATTTGGTTATAATACTTTGGGACCTGAATCTAAAGATCTAAGTAATAATATTGGAATAATTGGGGGTAAACATTTATTTTTTACCAGTATCGAACTAGAAAAACCTATACCAAAATATCCACAATTAGCACTTGCATGCTTTTTAGATGCAGGTAATGCGGTAAATAATTTTTATCGATTTACTAGTACTAAATTAGCTGTAGGTACCGGACTCGGGGTTAGTTATTCAACCAGTATGGGGGCGTTGAAATTTTATTTGGCTAAACCAATAAAACAACCTAAATTAAATTTTGCTTATAAAAAACATCTGCGTATTCACCTAAATTTTACTACCGATTTATAGTAAAATACTTATAATCTTAATAAAACAGGTTATATATGAAATTTTTAAAAAATATTGCTATTTACATTATAATAATTGCTGCGGGCTTAATAGTAGGAGTGTATTATGGATTAACCACTACACTAGGCAGCAGGATCCTTTTAAAATTTTTAAATAAAGCCTACCCTAATAAATATGTTAATCAATTAAATTTTAATTTAAATAAATTATCTGGAAATATAATCCATGGATTAGAATTAAAAGAAATTAATTACCATAACGATAACTATGATTTACAAATTGATCACGTAAATATTAAGATTAATTTATTAAATTATTTATTT
>CAIKKE010000041.1 GCA_903827925.1 uncultured Francisellaceae bacterium | reverse complement strand
TAGAGGATTGGAGATGTAGATTATGCAACAAGAAACAGAAATCCCAACTATGAAACTACAATCTATGGTTTATCAGTTAATGCGCTTGTGTGAAAAATTAGAAGCTCATGGAGACAGAGGAATACAGCGAGATTTAGAATTGAAAGAAACTATTGAAAATCTTAATGAAACTATCAATGAGTTAAATCAAGTAGGTCCAGTATTAGAAGAGAATGTCAAAAAAATTACTCAAATAACAGTTAATAATTTTTTAGGAAAAATAAGAGATAATCTTGAACAACATATATCAAACGCATGTTATAAGTTAATCCAAGAAGCTAATAGGGTTGAAAAAATAGTTAATGCTAATGAATCATTAGTACTTAGTAATTTTTTACTTTATATGGGAGGTGCAATATTAGCAGGCATATTAATTGGCATATTTATAACATTCAAATATTTAAGATAATAAACAGTGTTCAGTTTTTAGATTCAAAGCTAATCATTTCACTATTTTTTAAGCTTTTTAAATCGGATTAAGTTATTGACTTGTTTATAGAGTTGATGCAAAATCAAAAAACACGCCCCCAAAGGGACGTGCCGTCTGAAATAGATGTTTCCTCATCTATAACAGGCTACACAACTTAACCTAACAAGGAGATTAAGTCATGTCAGATGATGATAACATACTGCAAAATTATTTTGCATCCTTAAACAAGCATTTTGATGCGGTTTCTAATTTTAACAATCAAACTACAGCATTGCTAACTAGCTCTAAGCTTGTTGATTTGTTTTGTGAGGATTTAGGAAAGCAAGCTTTCAACGGAATGCTTGGTAAAAATAAACCAACTAACATTGAAAAATTATTAGTAGTAATTAAGAAAATAGAGAGTGATGGTAAATCTTACTTAGATAATATCTCAAGCTATGTTCTCATATTAGAAAAACTGATAACTTTTATTATTAAGGTAGCAGAATAGTTTATTTGTTAATAGAGCCATATTATTGTGATAAGAAAAATTACTATAGCAAAATATGGTTCTACTTTTACACATTAATCAATCAATATTACTTATTAAATTTAAATTATAAAACTGAATTATTTTTTTATAAGAATTTAATTTGCGTTTTAAGTCATAGAATAATGATGATCAATTTTAATTTTAATCATAAAAAATCAGATTTCATTTTCACCCATTTTTAATTACTAAGATCCCAAAAATAATTCAAAATTACATCAAAATATCCCATTGATATATCAAATTACCCCCAACAAAAGAGTATTTTTTAAAATACCTGATAAATTCAAATATTATAGCCATTAAATTCTTGGGGTAATTTGATATAAGTTTCGTGTAAAAAGAGATAAACCTTTGTATAAAAAGTCCATTTTTGGGATCCAATTAGATTCCGTGAATATTTCCTGGTTTTTACAGCTTTTTTTGACAAAATGGAATGGTGCGTCGGGTGTGTGGGGCTTAGTTTGGTTTTATGATTTTTAATTGGTTTTTAATATAAATTAAAATTATTTATTAATTTTTTTGTTAAATTTTAGGATAGCCGTTCTGGCGAGCATTGGCGCGATGAAGAAAACTTAAGGATAATTATTTATTTAAGTTATCAAAAAATTTTAAGCT
>CAIKKE010000040.1 GCA_903827925.1 uncultured Francisellaceae bacterium | reverse complement strand
CGGTTGTGATTACATTTTCTAAATATTTAACTAATCTTAAGTCCATAAAATGTTTTTGAGTTTGCTTTACCAATATATTACGATCAATTGATGCATAATAATCTTTTATATCAGCTCTGATGAAATACCTATAATTTACATTCTTCATAGAATTTCTGACGAAATCTATAGCTTTTTTAATTCCAGTTGGACCATTTAAATGATAACAGTTAGTCATTATATGTTTTACAACTGGAGAAATTATTTTACGTAAAAAGTTTAATATTAAACGATCTTTATACTCCCATGCTGTAACTATTTGATCGGTAAATCTAAAAGTCATCATAGGAAAAAATAGATAGGAACCATTAATAAAATTTTCAATCGTTGAGTTAATCTTTTGCTCCCAAGAAAATAGATACTCCCACCACATACTTTTATAGGAACTTTCTTTTTTGTGGGTTCGCATGTTAGCAACGCAAGTATCAGCTACTTCTCTTAAGCCAGTTGGTTCCCATCTTGCGTTATTAGCAACTGTAATCATATAATTTATCTATCAATTTAACTTTTTATGTTTAATAATTTCACAATACCTTTGGTTCTATGAAATTAATTCAACTTCTACAATTATTTTTATTACCTTCTTTTATTAACAATATTTTCTAATTTACTTTATTCAATATTAATACATTCATTTTATAAAATGCAATATCGTATTTCTACGGTATTCATATAGTAATCTTTACTTAATGAAAAATTTAACCATAATTTCATGTTTTGTATGACAATTTAATTTTTTCTTTAAATTTTCAATATAAGTTTCTGCCGTTCTGGTCGATAAATTTAAAAAATCAGCAATTTCTCTTGCAATTTTGTTTTCTAATATTAACTCTAAACATTGAGTCTCACGAGTTGACAGCAAATACTGTTGTTCTAGCTGTTTAATTTTATAATATTTTGCATTAATATTAGTTAAAAACTCTTCTTCCATTTTTGCGATAATAAAATTTTTAATTATAGTATTTAATATGACATTATATTCAGCAAATTCTTTAGGTATTCTTAATGGTTTAGAATTATTAATTAAACAACTTGCTTTATCGTTAAAATATAAGATAAATAACTCTAAATATTCTTTATTGATATAAAATGGATCTAAAACTCCAAAGATATAGACTTTTCTGAGATTATTATGATCTATGATATAAACAATTTGATCTACGGCTTCATTTAATGTAAAGATTAATTTATAATAATTTCTAATTTGTGGAGGTTTTTTTATTGTAGATACCAAGTATACTCCGTCATTAACGATTTTATGTGGAGATAAAGACAGTTCATATTTCAATCCATTATGATTAATAAAATCTCTAATCATTTTATCATTATTAACTAAACAGCTAATGTAATAATCTTCCTTTAATTCAGCATATATAAAATAAGTTACTCCTAATTGATTTAAAGGCTGAGTAATTTCTTTTACTTCTTTAATAAATTTATAAGTTGAAGATTTCTCATATGCACTAATAGAAATCACCATAAAATTATCTCTTTATATATTAAAATTTACTATATTTTTCTATAAAAAATTAAATTTTTTAATCTAATAATGTTTTAATAATTATGAATATTTTTATTATACTTATTATTTTATTTAATGTTAGATCCAACCTGTTTTATAAAAAGATCACTGTTTTTACAATATATAAATCTTCAACTTATAAATTTTTTAATTAATAGGATCTAAAATAAATTCCTGATCTTGTTTCATAATATTTTCGATAGACTCTAAATTAGAGATTTTACTGTTATTGGAATTAATTTTATTATCAATTATAGGCTGAAATGGTTGTAATATAACTGGTGGTAATCCTGCTTGAACAATGGTACTACTAATAACATGTGCTAAATAAGGATGTAACATTGGCGCACAATAATTTTTAATAACGTTCTCCATTTGATTTTGTGGCACATCTATAGTAAATATTCCAGACTGCTGTACATCTAAATTGAATAAACTAAGATTTTTAGCTTTACCATTAATAATTGCATGTAGAGTGACTTCAAATTTGTTTAAACCAACTCCTTGAGTTTTTATGTTCATTTCTATACTTGGTTCTATTTGTAATTCTTTAAATTCAGGGCTTTCAAATAAATTAGGGGCATGAGGTAATTTGCAATTAATTTCTTTTACGTATAACCTCTCAACTTTAATTTTAAGATTTTCTTGATTAAGTTTAGTACTATTTAAATTGTTCATTATTGATCCTCTTAATTTAATTGTTTTTTAAAACTTTTTAATAATTTGTTATTGAATTTTGAAATATAATTATTAAAATTTGCTGAGATTAAATTAATATTATAAAAATTGACAATATTAAATTTATACATCAATACTTTAATCCTTACAAAAACCCCCCTTAGGCAATAACTTTTAAGCAATTATATTTCTTGATTTTTTAGAAATTCTTCTTATAATTTAAGCTTATTCTACTTGTTTGGTTCATGTCAAGCGCTTATATAAAAAATTTATATAACAGGCAATTAATTATACGGGTACTATTTTTATAGCATTCAACGATGAATCAATATTGATAGCATTTAATTTATGAATATAGAAAATTTTTAAAAATTTCAATTCAACAAAAAATAATCTATAGTTAAATTGTTTATTTTATTTTTTTTATTTCTTCAATAGATAACTTGGTTAATTTGGCAATTAAATTAAGATCTAATGATTCTTTTAACATAGCTTTAGCGTATCCCCTCAATAATCCCACATTTTATTAATAATCAAGAGCTATCTAATACCGCTTTAGCAAGTGCAATTTGTTGATCAGCAAATTCTTGTAATTTTTCACGTTCAATAGTATGAGGCAATAAATTGTCTGCTTTTATTT
>CAIKKE010000039.1 GCA_903827925.1 uncultured Francisellaceae bacterium | reverse complement strand
CTTAATTAATATAAATAATAATTAATATAAAATCATAATAAAATTTGGATTTACCATGAGAAACTCAACAGAACCAACTCACTATGAAACTTTAGGCATCGCAAGAACTGCAACAGCAGATGAAATAAAACAAGCCTATAGAAAAAAAGCTCTAGAATTACATCCAGATAAAAATCCAAATGGAACACCAGCATTTAAGAAGGTAAATGAAGCTTATAGCGTATTAAGTGATGCAGCTCAAAGGAGAAAATATGATGATGGTTTTAGTCAAAAAATGAACAGGCAAAGTAACTTTGGAAGTGGCTCTCAAACTTATAGTGAAAGATCAGCTCAAACTAATTATCCTAGTAAAGCAAGTACATTTGATTTTAAGCAATATCAAAGAAATGCAGAAGAAATTAATAAAGCAGCAAAAGAGGCATATGATAAATCATCTGCAGCTGGTCCTTGGAGGAATTTTCAAAATAATCCAGAACAATTTACTAATTTCAGGGGAGCGCAAAGAACGCAAAACCATAATACTACAGGAAATGCTAAAACTTTTTATGAAAAAGAATATAAAGAACAAGAAGAATCTTTAAAATTTATTGAAAATTTAAAAATATTAAATAAATATTTAGATTCTATGATGGATGATTTGACGCAACTAATGGAAGAAACAGATTTAACATGGTTAAACTCCCCCCCTATTAAAGAAGAAGATAAACAAACTTTAATAACAACTTTAAATGTACCAATAAAGTTAATTTATGATAAAAAATACATGCAAACAAATTTTAATTTAGCTGCTGATCCTCAAGCTAAAAAATTAATTGATCATATGAAAAAATTAATTACATATATGGAAAAATTAATTACATATATGGAAAAATTAAGATTAAATTTACCTACAGACTCATCATTAGAGGAACCTAAAGAACAATTATCAAATATAATAGAAAAAATAAATGAAATAATTAAGTCATCTGAACCTACAGAACCCACCCCACCTATAACTAGAGAAACAAGCTCTCCTGCTGCTGCTCCTACTCCTACTGCTCGTGTTACACCTAAAAAATCCGCCGTAACTACTCCTGCTCGTGTTGCTGCTGATCGTGGTGCTGCTGCTACTGGTGCTAATGCTCCTGCTTCTGCTTCTGCTGGTGCTCCTACTACTACTGCTCCTACTGATCATACAAAACATGGCAACAATTTACATAGATTACTACAAGTTGATTCTGGCGATCACTTAGCACAAATTAACAAAATAATTTCTGAAGAAGTAATAGCAAGGGCTCAAATAGAAAGTATTATGAAGACAGAGCAAGACAAAATAACAAGCGCTATGAATAATGAAAGACCAAAAGCAATAATAGCAATTCCTAATTCCCCAGACAACCCTAGAATTGATATAACCACCACATCCCCAGCGACAGATATGGTCTCTGAAGAACCTCAAAATAATTTAGAAGAAATTCCTCAATTTACAGAAAGTTCAAAAGAAATTAATCGCTTCACAAAAATGCTTAAAAAATTAGCCAACTTAACTTCTTGCTTTAGGTGGAGGCCACGAACAAATTCATCAAAACCACCAACACGACAAGATAAGTATCTGGAACAAGATACACAAAATTCACCAAAAAGTTCCCGACAAAACCCTAATGGTAAACCCCATTAACCTTGACGGGGTAAAGCAAAAATTTACACAAATTATAAACCAACAAATTACTTTCCTCTAATTATCTTACATATTTTTTTGCTAAATTATGCAATATATTTGTAATTATTATATCCTTATTTTCAACATTAATATTGTTAGATCTAATTTGTAAAACATTGCTTCTAGCATTTAATAAATGCAAACTTGATTTTTGCTTATTTATAAGATTTACTTCTGATGGAGTTGTTTCATTAATACTACTATTAGTTTGCTGATGAATATTTACCAATTTTGAACTAGTAAGATTTATGTTTATTAATTTTTCAACACTTAAGCGTAATCTAGCTTTAAGCAAGGTGATTTCCTCTTTTTTAATGTCTTCTTCTAGTTTTTTAATATCTTTTTCTAGTAATGTTGGTAATGGTTCTGATAAATGATTTCCAATCATGTTTATTTTTTCCTTAATTATTGCTTTTACAACAGTCATTTATACTACAATCTGCTTTTAAAAACAAGTTTATATAAGATTATACAGTTATTATCTGAAAATTTATTATTATTAAATATACACGATAAATACAGATAAAATAACAATTGTTATAAAAACACACAAGACATTGTGTGTAGGTATTTTAACAAGATCTTGATTGTGTGTTCAGAGATTAAATTTATTGCTCGTGTTTTTTGAGAACCGCATATAAAAAATCAATTATATGCTGATAAATAATATTTGGTTGCTTATAACCTAATCCATGCTCTCCGGTTGGTAACATATTAATCTTTACATTATTATAAGCAGCAAAATTATCGAAAATTAATGCAGGTGGCACAATTATATCATTTTGAGCACCAATTATTAATCCTTGCATATTCATAATATTCATATTTATTAAATCAGTTTCATTATTAATTTCCATTAATAAATATAAATCTTCAAGTAATTTTGATTGATTTAGATTTGCATATTGTGGTTTAAATTCAAAGTTAATTTCAATAAATTGATAAAATCTTTTTAAGGTATCTATTGGATTTTTGCGAAATTGTTTAATTAAACTAAATAATTCTTGAGTTCTTTTAGAGCTTAATTGCTTATCATTTCCTAGAAAATTAATAAACCCTTGCAATCCTATAAATCCTTTAAAATTAAGATTTAATTTTAACAATTTAATTAAACCTAAAGAATGCCCGATTGCAAATAATTCTAAATTAGGATTGTTTAATATATTTTCAGGTAATTTAATATTATTATCATTAAAATAACCCAAATCTAAATAACAAATATTACTTATATTTAACTGTTGATTAATTAAATCATTGCTGAAATATGGTTTTAAATTATTCCAAAAATTAACCGTTCCTCCCCACCCATGACAAAAAATTAAGCATTTACTTTTACTCATAAACATTTCAACTCAGCAATTAATTTATCAATTGCACCTTTGGAATGATTAATATTAATTGCGATCCGTAATCTAGACGTACCTATTGGTACGGTAGGAGGTCTAATGCTAGAAACAATAATTCCTTGTTGATATAATTTATTTTTGGCTTGATTGGTTAAATTTTCATTGCCTAAAATTATGGGAATAATATGAGAATTAGATTTACCAGTATCGTATCCTAAACTTTGTAATTCTGTTCTTAGATAATGGGCATGCTTAAATAATAACTTTCTAGATAATTCTAAGTCTTTAATTAATTGCCAAGCTTTAAAAGCAGCACCAATAACCATTGGAGGTAAAGCAGTAGAATATATAAAACCTGGAGCTTTATTAATTAAATAATTTTTAGTAACTTCATTAGTCGCAATATATCCACCAAAACAACCTAAGGCTTTACTAAAAGTTCCCATTAATAAATATGGATTATCATAAAAATTTAATTTGGCAGCTAATCCATAGCCATGCTTACCAACAACTCCAGTAGCATGCGCTTCATCTAAATATACAAAAGCACGATACTTAAATGCGAGCTCTAAAAAATTCGAGATTGGCAATAAATCTCCATCCATCCCATAAATAGTTTCAGCCACAATAAACTTGGGACACTTAAGATCTTTAAATTTAAATAATAATTCAGCCAAATGTTCTAAATCATTGTGTCTATACCTAATTAATTGTGCTTTAGTTAAAAATACTGCTTGATATAAACTAGAATGATTATATTTATCAAAAAACACTAATGGACGTTCTTTTAATATACTAATATCTAATAAACTCGCTAAGACAGTAAAATTAGCTTGAAAACCAGAATTAAAAATTAAAGCAGCTTCACTCCCCTTATCTTTAGCAATTTGCGCTTCAAATTCAGTGAAAATTTCATAATTTCCAGATAACAACCTAGAACCGGTTGATCCTATACCATATTTTTTAGCCGCATGTACTGCTGATTTTAATAATTCTTGATGACAACTTAATCCCAAGTAATCGTTACTAGAAAAATCTAAATAATCTAAATTTAATTTGTTTTCTTGATTATTAAGCGAATTTATAGGTAATTTTCTAAATCTATTTTTAGCTTTAAGATCTTGAGTATATTCATAATACAATTTATTAAACATATAATTTATATAAAAAACTCACACAACATAAGCGTTTGCCTTAATACTTGAAAAGTCTACACAAATATAGATGATTGTCAAACAAAAAATAATTTTTAAAACCTAATTATAAACCCAGCTAAAACTGTGTATGCATTATCAAATGGTTTATATTCATTAGGATTTGGTGCTAATTTAAGCTTTACTCTAGAATGTTGTTCCACATAAAACATACTTCTAAATAAGATGTTATCCGCAACATTAATTGCAACTCCCACACCAATTCTTGGAACAACATTGGTTTTTCCTACAATATTACCGTCGTAATCTATATTGTTGCCGTTAAAATCAGTAACATTAAACTTTATGCTAGAACGTAAAAATCCAATTCCAATTCCGGTTATAAATTTAAAATTGTCTGTTAATTTGCTAAAAAAATTCAAGTCTATATGGGTGTTTTTAAACCTTAGTTTTCCAGTAAATTTAGTGTTAACTAAAGTGTTTACCCCCAAAAAAGTACGCGGCACTAATATTTCTACTTGTTTAGATCTTCTGCTAGTAAATAAATAGCCTACTTCTAGCATGACATCTTCTATGTGAAATCCTAGATAAACATTACCTCCTGGACGAGTTTTTCTGAATATATCTGCATATTGTCCTTTATTATTGGTAAATATATATATTCCATCCATTCCAATTGAAAGCTTCTGTTTTTTACCATCATTATGTAACACTGATAGATAAGATAAATCTTTGGAGATTGCAGGTTGCAAGGTTAAAGTTAAACCTACAAAAATCAACCCTATTAATAAATCTGAAAAATATTTGGTTCCTAACTTTAAATTCATGTAAATCTCCATTATATTAAATAAATCTCTTTAATCTTTAATATAATTTTAATTTAAAAATTCAAAAAATACAGGTAAAGCACTCAAATGTTACTGTAAAATTTCTTATAGATTTAAAAACATCCCCAAATTCCAAAGATAAGTATTTTTAAATGCTTTATTTGTTATCCCTGGAAATACAAGATTATATCCTGGACTATTTAATCTTAACCTAGAGTTATTTTCTATAATCAACCTAGAACGTATCCCAAACATTCCACGAGTGAATTGAAATCCCATACCTACTCTAGGAATAATTTTACTTTTACCAATTATATTTTTAATTAAATTATTACCCGCAGCTCCAAGATTATTCGCTAAAACTTTTGCTCTACTCGAAGCAGCTCCTACTGTCCATAACAAAGCAAAATTTTCACTTGGATATTGTAAATTCAAATCCATATGCCAACTATTATAACTTAACTTGATATTTTGCGAAGTACCATTGGGAGCTACTCTATTCCACATAAATGTTCCAGAAATATTGCTGTTTTTGCTTAACTTACCAGATTGGGTATAACCAAATTCGCCTGATAATAAATCGTGAAATTTTACTCCAGCAAATAATGAGGCATGTTGATAAGTTTTATTGGTTGGTAATATTTTTTTCCAATAATCTAAACCTTGCGTATAGCTAATTTTATAATCTATACCTATATATGGAAATATCTCTGTTCGCCAAGAATATTTATGACAACTAGCATTCACTGTACTTAAGATCCCGCATGCCCCACATATACTATTAATAATTATAAATTTATAAATTAATTTTTTATTAAACATATCTTACCTCAAAATGATCAAATTTATATAATCAATTACTTGATTTATCGATAATTTTAATTTTTACTTTAAACCTCAGTTTAACGAAATTAAAAAGCTGATAGTTTTTCTCGTGTTCAACAATCAAACATAAGAAAAAACTTAATAGGTTCTTAATGATTTTCTAGGCTTTTTAATTTTCGTCGAACTGAGGTTTTAATTTTAAATTTTAGAATTTCAACTACCAACGATTACTCTATCAATAGCTAAAAGATCTTGGTAAGACGTAATTGTCTTGAAATTAGCAGCAAGGAAAAAATCAACCACTTCAGATCTTTGATAAATACCATGCTCTACTAATAAAATTCCGGAATCATTTAAATAATTTTTACTATGCATAATTATATGCTGTAAACTAGCTAATCCTTCATCATTAGCAAACAAAGCGATTTGTGGTTCAAAAAATATTTCACCATTACATAAATGAATTTCTTTTGAAGAAATATATGGAGGGTTACTAATAATAAAATCAAATTTAAACTTATTACTAATCTTATGATTAAACTCTAATGCTTTAAACCAATCTCCATGTAAAAATTGAATATTATTAATGTTTAACCGCTTTGCATTTAATTTAGCTATTTCTAATGCATCTTTACTAATATCAGTCGCAATAATCTTTACCTTGTCTGGATAAGATTTAGCAATTGCTAAAGATACAGCCCCACTACCGGTACCTAATTCCAAAATGCTAATTGGATTTTCAAATGGAGCTCGATTTTTAAATGGAGCTCCATTTTTAAATGAAGCTCGCTCAGCTAAAATCTCTAAAGTTTTTTCAACTAATAATTCAGTTTCAGATCTTGGGATTAAAACATCTTTAGTGATAATCAAATTTAAATCCCAAAAATTTTTGCTCCCAATAATATAAGCTATTGGTTCACCTTTTAATCTACGATTTAATAATTGATAAAATTTAACCGCTTCAGCTGCTGAAACCAGCATTTCTGGATGCGCTTTTAAAGTTACTCTATCGATGTTTAATACATGTGTTAATAAAATTTCCACTTCTAATCTAGGGATCGCATTAAAAATAGAGTGAGTTTTTAATATATTATTAATTAATTCATGATTACTTATTAGTTTAACATAAATAAAATCATTCATTATTATCACTATTGATAGCAGCTAATAAATCCATTTGATGCTCTTCGATTAAAGGAGCAATAATTGGATTTAATTCTCCATCAATAATATTTTGTAAATTATAAATAGTTAAATTAATACGATGATCAGTGATCCTTCCTTGTGGAAAATTATAAGTTCTGATCCTCTCCGAACGATCTCCTGTACCAACTAAATCTCTTCTAGCAGAATCTATGGCTTTTTGTTGTTTTTCTTGTTCTTTAGCTAAAATTTTAGCTTTTAATAAATTCATGGCTTTAGCTTTATTACGATGTTGAGATCGATCATCTTGACACTCCACGATGATTCCGGTCGGAATATGGGTAAGACGTACAGCAGAATCGGTACGATTAACATGCTGTCCGCCTGCACCTGATGCTCGATAAGTATCGATTTTAAGATCAGCGACAGAAATTTCAATATTTTCTATTTTTTCTAACTCTGGTAAAATAGCAACTGTACACGTAGATGTATGGATCCTACCTTGAGATTCAGTCGACGGAACTCTTTGAACTCTATGCACTCCAGATTCAAATTTTAATCTTGAAAATGCACCTGTTCCTATGATTCTTAAAATAACCTCTTTATAACCACCTTGTTCCGCAAAACTTTCATTTAAAATTTCAACTTTCCACCTCAAACGTTCAGCATAACGACAATACATTCTACATAAATCACTCGCAAATAATGCAGCTTCATTTCCCCCTGTACCTGCTCGAATTTCTAAAAATACGTTATAATCATCCCGAGGATCGTTAGGCAGTAATAAGATCTTTAATTGATGTTCAGTTTGATCTTTTAATTTTTCTAAATCACTTAATTCATCTATAGCCAATAGTCTTAAATCTTGATCGGGATCTTTAATTAAATCATTCAATTGAACAAGTTGCTCACAAATATGATTATATTTATTAAATAAATCTACTATTGGTCTTAAATCTGCATATTCTTTAGATAATTCACGAAACTTATTTTGATCAAAAGCTAGATCATAATTATTAACCAGCATCTTCCCTATATCTAAATGGTGCTTAGCTAATATATTTAACTTATTTAAAATAGAATCTTTCATACATAACCTGATAGGTCTTATTAAAACTTCAATTATACTCTTTCGTTAATATTTATCAAATCTAGTCGATAAAACAACTAATACTGTTATATCTAGGAGATTGATCTTTTGCGCGTAATATCACCTATTGTTTTAATTGGGCTAGCAATATTAGTTACTCATGACAGTAAAAGCTATTTTATTAATAACCAAGATAAACAGCAAAAAAATTTTACTACAGAAATTTTGGATCAGCATTTAATCAATATCCCTATAGATATTTCGGTTAATACACTTAATACAATTAATACGCTAGATAAATCACTATATAGTAAACAAGATCTTAATAATATTTTTCAATTTTTATTAGCAGAAATTGCAATTTCAAGAGAACAACCTTTAATTGCTAAAAACAACTTAATAGAATTATTTAAAAACACTAAATCTCCTAATATTGCTGAAATTTTAACTGAATTTGCAATTAAAACAGATGATTTCAAATTAACTTCATTTGCTGCTAAAGAATGGGCAGAAAGTGATCCTAACAATTGGCAAGCTCAATTAATTGCTACTATAATTTTATTAGAACAAGAGCCCATTCTAGTTGAAAAATTTATTGAACGAGCAATCAAAATTAATCCTTCTAAGATAGATTTACAGATAGTTAGCCTTTTAAGTCAATTAAATGAAAATCAGCAACAACTATTGGAACAACGATTAAAATCAATTGTTGATCGAGATCCTAAACATTCAATAAAACAATTATGTTTAGCTCAAACTGCTATACAATTACATAATATCCAAATAGCAGAACAAGCAATAAAAATTGCTTTGCAAAATACTCCCGATTTAACTAACGCTATATTATTACAAGCTAAATTAATTAAATATAATACTAATTCAGATCAATTAGCTCTAAATTATTTATTAAAGCAAATTAATGAATTTCCTAAAAATGAAGAATTAATTATATTTTATGCTAATGCATTATTTGATAACGAAAAAAATTCTGAAGCACTTAAGGTTTTAAGCTCTGTAATATACAGTAAAAATTTAGATAATTTTCTGGAAGCTAATTTGTTAACCGCTGAAATTTACATGCAAAAACTAACCTTAGATCTTAAAAAAGCTGAAAATCATTTAAATAAATTAATGAATAATAATTTACTCGCAAATGGTAAAGTATATTTTATGTTAGGACAAATAGCTGAACTTCAATTAGAAACTGAAAAAGCTATTAAATTTTATACCTTAATCGAAGAACCTCCTTATCAAGTTATTGGATTTTTGCGAGCTGCGTTATTATTAGCAGATAATCAACAGTATTCGTTAGCCTTAGATTTATTGAAACAAGCAGATGCTAATACTCTTTTAGAAAAAAAACAATTGTTATTATTGCAAGTTGAATTTGCAATTGAATTACAAGATTTAACGCAAGCAATGGATGCTATTAATCAAGGATTAAAAATAATTCCAAATGATATCGATTTTTTATATGCCGCTAGTGTAATTTATAGTTTGAACAAACAATTTAGCTTAGCAGAAAAAAACTTAAAAACAATCATCAAAATACAACCAGAAAATCATATAGCTTTAAATGCGTTAGGATTTATTTTAACTATTAATCAAACAAGACAACAAGAAGCATTTAATTACTTACAATTAGCTTTAAAACTTTCTCCAGATAATCCAATTTATATGGATAATTTAGGCATGTTATTATACCGTATGGGCAAAATTCCAGATTCTTTAAAAACTTTAACTAATGCATATAACCTTAGTGAAGATTTAAATATTGCAATCCACCTTGGTGAATTATTATGGATCTCCGGAAAACATCAACAAGCAACCTCTGTATGGAAAAAAGCTTGGCAAGAAAATCCTAATGATTTAGAATTAATTAATGTTTTAAATCAATATAAAGTTTTTTTCATAAAGAATAATTAATAAAAAACATTGATAGTTTAATGATAGTTTAATAATATTAGTAATGGTTACTTGTCGCTATATAAAACACCGCACCAAGTAACTCAGTTAAATAGTTTTTTTGTATTATTAATTCAAGATATATCATGGATCAAAATCTCATTAGAGTTGGCACTAGCAATTTTAGAAAATTAGTCAGCAGTGACGGAATAACTGCTGATTTAAATAGATTATTTATAGATAAAACTTTGTTTATTAAAGATTTTATAGATCATAGTAATGATGTAATTTTGATAACCAGACCAAGGCGTTGGGGAAAAAGTTCAATACTATCTATGTTACAACATTTCTTTACCAAAGAACTAGAGGGATTAACAACCAAAGGATTATTTGAAAATTTAAAAATAGCACAATATTTAAAAGATCCAAAATATCAAAAATATCAAGGCTCATATCCCATTATATTGATTACTTTTAAAAATCTTAAAGGGAATAACTTTATAGAAATAAGAGAAAAAGTCCAAAAAACAATTGCTAAATTATACAGGGATTTTCAATATATTTTAGATAGTGATCTTATAGACCGAACAATGAAAGAAATATTTATAAAAATTTTAGAAGAAAAAGGTAGCAATGCTGATCTAACAGATTCTTTAAGATTTTTAACTGAATTATTAACTAAATATCATAATAATAAAGTATTTGTATTAATTGATGAATATGATAACGCAATAAATGAAGCATTTAATAATGCTAATTTATTGACAGAATTAACTGATTTCTTTAGTGATTTACTTGGGTCATGTTTAAAAGATAATGATAGTTATTTAGAAAAAGGTTTAGTAACAGGAATATTAAGAGTTGCTAAAGCTAATATATTTTCAGGATTAAATAATCCAACTGAAGAAACTATATTAGATTATAAATTTAGTGATTATTATGGTTTTACTGAAGAAGAAGTTAACAAATTATTAAAACAAGCAAACATTTTAGATAAACAAGCAATAAAAGAGTGGTATAATGGCTATATAGTTGGAAATAATACTGTTTATAACCCATGGTCTATAATGCAATGTATTGATCATAATGGGGATTTAGAACTTTATTGGGTAAATTCAGCAAATCCTGAAATTCTTAAAGATTTATTGATTAATAAATCTTCACTTGAAGATAAGCAAAAAATTCGCAATTTAATCAAATATAAAGAAACCAAATTAGAAATAGCTTTAAAAAAACAAGTGGCTTTTGAAGATTTACATAATAATCCATCCATTATATGGAGTTTATTAATTCATACTGGTTATTTAACCCTAATTAATAAAAATGATAAATATAATGTAAGATTACCAAATAAAGAAGTAGCTTTATTAATTAAAGATTATATTGACAATTGGTTTATAGAGAGACCTTTCTTAAGTAAAACTGCAAATAGTTTATTAATTGGGGATTTTATTAAATTTGAAGAAGCATTAAAAGAAATTTTTTCAGATCCAGCATATAGCGCCAGAATTTTTAGTGGTGGTGGGCGTAGCGCTAAAACTTTGGCAATAGAGACAGCCAAAGAATTTATGTATCAATTTTTAATTATGACTGAACTTAGATGTATTAATCTTGCTGGTAATTCTGAGATAGAAGCATTTGCTGAAATAGAAGATGTAAGTCAAGGTAAAACCAGACCAGATTTATTAGTAGTTAATCATAAACAAAAATTATGTGTGGTTGGAGAAATCAAAGTATCTTTCAAGGAAAATGAAGATTTAAATAAAATAGCAAAAGAAATTGCTATACAACAAATAAACAGAAACAATTATGCTAAATTATATACAGAAAAATATGGTTACAAAATTCTAAAACTTGGTATTGCTTTTAGAGGAGATAATTTTGGTATAGCTTATGAATAACAAGCTATTCATGGTCAAATTACATATATTTACATCTATTTTAGCAACTATTTTAATATCTAATTGTGCACATCACCCAAATAATGCCACTAATAATGCCACCACATCTAACTTAAATTATTTTAATTATCTACATAATACAGATAATCTAAAACAACGACAAATATATAATAACATAAATAATTGGCAACTTAAAAGTAAAATCCAAATTTTAAATCTAAATACTAAGCAATCTTGTATTTGTTATATGGATTGGGAAAAAATCAATCTTAAATCAACTGTAAAATTATATAGTTTGTTTAATTTGCAAAGCTTAATGTTAGAGAGCGATAATTATAGTAATACGGTTAAATTTAAACATAATCATGTTTCTAATAATCTTGAGCATAATAAGCATGATAAGCATAATTTAGATCTAGATTTAGATCATTGGATTAATTCAGGTTTAATTAAAATTAATGATTTAAACAATTGGTTAATTGGTCTACCAAATTATAAAAATACTTATAATATAATTAATCATGGATTTATCCAAAATAATTGGAAAATCACTTATGCTAATTATACTCCTAGTAAATCGTTACCAAATTTATTATTTCCCAAAAAAATTGTTATTACTAGAATTAAAAACATACCCTCTATACCCAATATAAATAATAATATAACTAATATTAAGCTTAAAATTATTGTAAATAGTTTTAATCACTCGATAATCGATATTAAAAGCTAATGGTAAAATAAATTTGCAATTAAACGTAATTTATGTTATAAAAGAAATAGATTGATAAATTAATAAAAAAATTTTTACAATATAAGTTAATTTGAAGATAAATTATTCTAGTTTTTTAAATATAAAATTAAGCAATGCTTTTGGTATGATATTTTATTAATTTTAGTGTCAATATTTGTGGTACGTAAATAACCAGTCTTTAAATGTAAAAAATACTTAATTTTTAAATAAAATGAAACCCCTGTTTATAAATTTGGTGGCGGTAAATGTATGGAGATGTTTTATGTTTGCAAGTAATTCCTATGATGAAGCTAATAAAATAAAGTCCAATATTAGTAAGATTTTAATTGGAAAAAATGAAGATGTAGTGTCTGTTGCTACAGAAAAAGAATTTGTTAATGGTAAAATAGTGTACTCAGTTAAAATAGGCTTAAAAGAAAATTCTATACTTACAATATTCAAAATTCTTGAACAACTTACTAATGAAGGAATGATTTCTAATGATTGCATAGCACATACTGATATTTCAACATATAGTAATGTCTTTAAACAAGAAGGACAAATTGTAAGTCATGAAATATCTGCTAGCGATAATACAACACCTTCAATTCAATCAAAATTGAAATGGTTAACCAATTTGTTTAACAAGAATAAAATACTTGTTAGACCTGTATCACCTGGGATAAGCGTAGGACATATCAATGTTAGTGCTGGTACCGTAGGAGCGGTGGTATCTGATCAAAAAGGTAACAACTATATATTAAGCAACAATCATGTTTTAGCAGATACTAATAAAGGTAAAAAGGGAGATCCAATAATTCAACCAGGATGTTCAGATGGTGGTACTGAAGAAGTTGCAAAACTTGAACACTTTAATCAAATAAAAATGTGTGGCAATGAAAATATAGTAGACATTGCAATTGCCAGCCTTAATGAACAATTTCAATTAAATTGTGTGATTCAAAATATAGGCGAACCAAATGACACAATTCTTGCACAATTAGGTATGGAAGTAGAAAAAAATGGCAGGACAACAGGACACACTAAAGGTAAAATAGAGGCAACAGATGCTGATATTAAAGTTGGATATGATAACGGGCAAAAAGCAGTATTTATTAATCAAATAAAAACACAAAAAATGTCCTTCCCTGGTGATTCAGGATCACTATTAATAAATAAACAAGGAACTTCTGTTAAGGCGGTTGGCCTTATATTTGCTGGTTCTAACACTAATAGCTATGCCAATCATTATTATAATGTAACTAATGAATTAAATGCTAATGGATATTATACTAATTTTGCAAAAAGTACTGTTGCCGTTAACAAAAAATGGTTAGCCAATAAACCTAGATATGTTCCCTATTTTGGGTTAGCAGCAATAGGATTAATAACTACTTATGCTTATAACACATACCATAATTCTAAAAATAAACCTAAAATTTAACCGTTTAAGAGCGGTGAAACGTTCGCTGAATGGCTCTTTATTAACCTTAAATTATGAATATTTATAATATTTGTCAATAACTTAAACATCAAGTATTATTAACCATAATTTAACAAATCATCAACTTCACAAAATAATTATAGCATGAATGATCTCTATCAAGAATTAATCATCGATCACGGTACTGCTCCTAGAAATTTTGTTATCCTGGAAAATCCCAGTTATACAGCTGAAGCGTATAATCCTTTATGTGGAGATAAAATAACTTTATTTTTATTAACTAAAGAGCAAATAATTACTAAAGTTACATTTCAAGGTCATGGATGCGCTATTTCCACAGCTTCGGCTTCAATTATGACGGAGTTATTAATAGGTAAAACTATTATAGAAGCATTGGAATTGTTTAAAGATTTTATTAATATTTTAACTGACAATAAAGAAGCTATAAAATCAACTACTGAAAATTCAACTATAACTATTAGAAATAATAAATTACCTGAAAAATTATTAGCGTTATTAGGTGTAAAAAATTATCCAGCTAGGGTAAAATGTGCAACACTTGCTTGGCATACTTTAAATTCAGCATTAAACCCTGGATCTAAAGTTAAAGATAATAAAGTTATTGACATTAGTGATATTAGCGATATTAAAGATAATTAATTTTTAGGAATTTAAATAAATAACCATGTATACTTCAAAATTGTTTTTTCCAACCTTACGTCAAGCCCCTGCAGATGCAGAATTAATCAGCCATCAATTAATGGTTAGAGCTGGTTTAATCAGAAAATTAGCTTCTGGGATATATAGCTGGTTGCCATTGGGGGTTAGAATATTACATAAATTAGAAGATATTATCCGAAAAGAATTAAACCAAATTGGCGCACAAGAAGTATTATTACCGATTATTCAACCTGCAACACTATGGCAAGAAACTGATAGATGGGATAAATATGGAGATTTACTATTAAGGGTACAAGATCGTAATTTACGTGACTTTTGTTTTGGTCCTACCCATGAAGAAGTAATTACAGATTTAATCCGCAATACTACAAATAGCTATAAGCAATTTCCTATTTGTTTATATCAAATCCAAACTAAATTTAGAGATGAAATTCGTCCAAGGTTTGGGGTAATGCGTGCTCGAGAATTTTTAATGAAAGATGCTTACTCTTTTCATTTAGACGAAAAATGCTTAGATAATACTTATCAAAATATGTATCTTGCTTATTGTAATATTTTCAATAATTTACAATTAAATTTTAAAGCAGTATTAGCAGATAATGGAGATATGGGGGGTAATGCTTCTCATGAATTTCAAGTAATCGCCAATGCTGGTGAAGATCAAATTGTATATAGCGATACTAGCGATTATGCAGCAAATGTTGAATTAGTTACCGCCCAACACTCGTTATCTACAGAGGAAGCTAGTAATTTAAAAGTAGCCAGAGGCATAGAGGTGGGACATATTTTTAAATTAGGCACACGTTATAGCGAAAGTATGCAATTAAACGTCAACAATAATAAGGGAGCAACTACCCAAATTTTAATGGGCTGCTATGGAATTGGAGTATCTAGATTAATTGCTGCTTGTATTGAACAAATGCACGATGAAGATGGAATTATTTGGCCAACATTAATTGCTCCATTTAAATTAGTAATTATTCCAATTGGATTTCATCAATCTACTAAAGTACAAGATTTTAGTATAGATTTATATCAAAAATTACAATCAATTAAAAATTTAACTGGCGAAATATTATTAGAAGATCGCAATGAACGTTTAGGTGTATTATTTAAAGATCACGAATTAATAGGAATTTCAAACAAAATCATTGTTAATGAAAAATTATTAGCAATTAATCAGGTAGAGTATCAAACAAGAAATTCTAAAGAAATCAAAATTATTTCTTTAGAACAATTATTTAATATTTTGAATGTAGAAAAAAATTAAAAATAATACATTAATATAAAGGATTAAATTTTATGCATTTAGTAATAATATTATTCGCATTATTTGCAAGTTTATTTACGTTACAAAAAGAAACTTTAAATTTTGCATCACCATTTTTTATAGTTGGCTTCAGAATGAGTTTAGCAGGAATACTATTATTGCTTTACGCAAAACTCACTAATAAAACCAGCAAATTTAAATTAAAGCATTTAAAAGTTTTAGGGGCGTTAACTATATTTCAAATATATCTAGCAAATGTTTGTGAAATTTGGAGTTTAAAATATATGACTTCTTCTAAAGCTTGCTTATTTTTTAGTTTATCTCCATTTTTATCTGCATTAATTGCATTTGTAATTTTAAAAGAAACTATTTCTAGCAAAAAATGGTTGGGAATGATAATTGGTTTTGCCGGATTAATTCCTATATTATTAAATCAAAGTCAGCAAGAATTTACCTCTGGAAATATCTTAATATTTTCTTATGCAGAATTAGTATTGTTAATTGCAATTATTGCAAGTGTTTATGGATGGATTATTTTAAAACAAGTACTACAAGATTTAAATTACTCTACCATTTTTGCCAATGGGATAAGTATGTTTTTTGGGGGGATTTTAGCTTTAATTCATTCTTTTTTAGCAGGCGAAAATTGGGATCCATTTCCAGTTAACAACGTTTATAAATTTTTATCTTTATCAGTATTAATGTGTATAATTTCAAATATTATTTGTTATAATTTATATGGAATTTTATTAAAACGTTTTACCGCAACTTTTATGTCATTTGCTGGATTAATTACACCTTTATTTGCATCTTTATTTGGATTTTTATTTTTACAAGAAAGCATTTCTTGGCATTATTTCGCATCTATTGGATTTTTTACAATTGGGCTTGCTATTTTTCATCAAGAAGAAATTAAACTTTCTAAGTATAATTCTAATTATAAAATAAATACATAAATTCAATTTTATATACTAATTATTAAGTAATTTTCTTACATTGATTAAAATCAACCGTATAACCATAAAACAGAACCAAGAAGTACTCTATAAATTACAAATGGCCAAATACCAATTTTTTCTATATATTTAAAAAATCCAACAACAAACAATAAACTGCTAAAAAATGAGCTTAAAAAACCTGTGAATAAAATTGAACTTTGTAAATGCAATTCTGGAGTATAGATTAAATCTAAAGATTGTTTAAATCCTGCTGATAATATTACCGGGATCGCTAAAAGAAAAGAGAATCTACTAGCAGCTAACAAATTAAATCCTAATAATAATCCTGCAGTTAAAGTAACCCCGGATCTAGATACGCCAGGAATAATTGCAATTGCTTGAGATAAACCAATTAAAAGTGCAAATTTAATTGAAAAATCTTTAAAATTTAAACATTTAAATTTATTAACTTTATCTTTATTAAGATAAACATAATAACTAACTCCTAATAAGATCCCAAACACCATAGTAGTTATTGAAATTAATTCTATAGAACGAGAATAATGTTCTATATAATCCTTAAATAATAATCCAGACAATCCAACGGGTATAGTACCTATAACTAGCAATTTAAACAGTCTAGTCATGCTAATGGCTTGTGGGTTTTGTTTAAATTGCTTACTATACATAAAATAAATAATTATTGCTAATAAACTTCCTAAATGAATCGTAATATCGAATGGTAAACCAAAATCTTCCCATTGCATAAATTTAGGCAGTAAAATCAAATGTGCAGAACTAGAAACAGGTAAAAATTCGGTAAATCCTTGTAATAACCCTAATAACAAAGCATGAAAAATACTGGACATAACAACCTTAAAATAAAAACAAATATAAATAAAATAATAGATATAAGTAATTAAAAAATTAATCTAGCATATTACCCAGATTTCGCACCATAATTTAGATCCCCCACCTTCCAACCGACGAATTTTAGCAAAAACACTATTAATATTTAATTAATATTTACCAAATATTTTTAAAAAATCCATTATTAACTATATTATTAATTTCATAATATAAACTATCACTGCTGCTATTACAATCATCAGTATTTAATATATAATCTGCAATTTTATTTACTTTTTCCACGGGTAATTGAGATTTTATAATTAACATTATATTTTTTTTACTTAATTTATCTCTATGCATTAATCTGGAAATTTGTAAATTTAAATCACAATTAGTTAAAATAATTTTATTAATATTTAAAGATTTTAAAATAGCCAATAAATTATGAACCATTGGAATTTCCACTAAAACACATTTTTGATTTAAAGATTTGGTTTTTAATAAAATTTGCTCAATTACTTTAGGATGGATTAATTTTTCTACAAATAATCTATCTTTAGATTGTTTAAAAATTTCTAGTTTTAATCTTTTTAAGTTTTTATTAAAGTCAAGTTTAAAATAATTATTTAATTCTTTAATTAATAATTGATCGTTAATTAATAATTGTTTAACTATTTGATCAGTATATATAACTGGAATATTAAATTTTTCAAATATTTTACAAACATAAGTTTTACCAGATCCAATTCCCCCGGTAAGTGCAATCAAAACCACTGCCAGTACCAATTTTGAATTAAATTTCCCCACAGCATAGTTAACCATCCAGCAATTGCTAAATATGGTCCAAAAGAAAGTGGCTGTTCTTTGCTATGCTTGAAAAACACAATTAATAATCCACCAACAACACTGCCTATTGCACTGGAAATCAAAATAATTAATAATAATTTCTCGTAACCAAACCATGCTCCTAACATAGCTAAGAATTTAAAATCCCCATATCCAATTCCTTCTTTACCAGTAATAAATTTAAAAATCCAAAATATGATCCAAAATATTAAATACCCAGCTATCGCCCCAAAAATGGCATGCTCTACTTGAGTAAACATTTTAAAATTATTAATTACTAAGCCTAACCATAACATGGGTAAAGTTAATTCATCAGGAATAATATACTCTTTAATATCAATTACTGCTTGTAAAATTAACACCCAAGTTAATAATAATCCAAATATTAATATATAATTTATTCCTAATTTATAAACTACCAGTAAAGACGCAATCGTAGTTACAATTTCAGTTAATGGATAAATAATTGGTATAGGTTGTTTACAATTTCGACATTTACATTTCAACAAAAAATAACTAATAATCGGAAGATTGTCGAAAAAAGCAATAGTTTTTTTACAAGATGGACAATGAGAGCGTGGTGACAATAAGTTTAACTTTAATTCTGGCAGTTTAGAAAATTTTGGCTTTAATTCTAAAAAATTATAGCATTCACTAAACCAATTAAAATATAAAATTTTAGGGATCCTATAAGCTGCCATATTAATAAAACTACCAATACACGCTCCTAATATTGCTATTAAAGTGTACACCACCGATATATTTATAGAATGAATCATATTAATGATTTTCATTACATTACAGATCCCATTTTGAAAATTGGTAAATACATAGCAACTACTAAACTACCAACTATAACTCCTAAAATAAGCATAATTAAAGGTTCTAACAAAGAAGTTAATGCGTCTACTTTCAGATTAACTTCTTCTTCGAATATATTGGCGACTTTTTCTAACATCTGCTCTAAAGAACCAGATTCTTCACCAATTGCAATCATTTGCACCACCATAATAGGAAAAATCCCAGTTCTTTGTATGGCAACCTGCAATTTTTGTCCAGTAGATATAGAATCTTTAATTATAACAATTGCATCATGATAAACAATATTACCACTAGCATTGGCTACGGTTACTAAAGCTTCGTTTAAAGGAACCCCAGCCGCGAACGTGGTTGCTAAAGTTCTTGCAAATCTAGCAATTGATTCTTTGTGGATGATATCCCCAATAACTGGCAATTTAAGTAATAACCGCTGAACAGTATGTCTAAACCTAGCATTGGTATAATAAAAACGTAACAAAAAAGTCACTGACCCAACAATTCCAATTGCAATAAATATTCCATTAGCTCTTAAAAAATCAGACAAAGCTAAAATCATCAAAGTAAAATCTGGCAATTTGGCGCCAAACCCATCAAATAATTTTTTAAAAGTAGGAACTACTTTAATCAATAATATTGCACTTACAATAAATGCAACCATTAATACGGCTATCGGATAAAATAATGCTTTTTTAATTTTTTTCTTGATCGCCTCAGTCTTTTCTTTGTAAGTAGCAACTCTAGATAACATGGTTTCTAACGCTCCAGATTGCTCACCAGCTGCGACTAAACTAGAAAATAATTCATCAAAAATTAATGGATATTTTTTTAAAGCAGTTGAAAATGATTTACCACTCTCTACTTCTTCTCTTAATCCTTTAATTACTTGACGATAACTAACCTTTTCTGCACCATCAATAACTACATTTAAAGCTTCTACTAAAGAAATTCCTGAACCCAACATGGTTGACATTTGCCGACTAAAGATAGCAATATCCTCCGGAGAAACCTTACCGGTTGCAGTTTTGTTTTTACCTTTAGGTTTAATACTAATAACGTCTGTACCTTGCTTTCTAAGCAAGGTTTTTGCCATAGAAATATCTTTGGCAATAATTTCTCCCTTAGTTACTCCATTTTTAGAATTAGCCTCGTAAATAAAAATTTTATTATCACGTAATTTTAACATAATTAATCTCTATATAATTATAATAACTTTATATAACTCTAGATAATTCTTCTAATGAAATTAAACCTTTTTTTACTTTATTTAATCCAGATTTATGTAAAAACCAAACTTCTTCTTTTATAGCTTGATTTGCAACATCTAAAGAAGTTCCTCCATTCATAATGATTTCACCTATCGCTTTAGATATAGGCATAACTTCATAAATACCAATTCTTCCTTTATAACCATCTTTACACTTTTTACAGCCAACTGCTTTAAACAAATGCAAACCTTGATTGATTTCATCTTCCGTAAAACCAAATTCTATTAAGGTTTTTTGCGGTAAAGTAACGGCTTCTTTACAAAAAATACATAATTTTCTTGCTAACCTTTGCGCTATAATTAAATTTACGGAAGTTGCCACATTAAAAGCAGGCACCCCCATATTAATTAGTCTATTTAAAGTTTCTGGCGCACCATTAGTGTGTAATGTTGATAATACCATATGCCCTGTTTGCGCAGCTTTAATTGCAATTTCTGCAGTTTCTAAATCTCGAATTTCACCCACCATAATTACATCTGGATCCTGCCGCAAAAAAGATCTTAATGCACTAGCAAAAGTAAGCCCAGCTTTCACGTTGACATTTACTTGATTAATTCCAGGCAAATTAATTTCAACCGGATCCTCAGCAGTAGATACATTAATATCCTCGGTATTTAAAATATTTAAAGCAGTATATAAAGAAACTGTTTTACCGCTACCAGTAGGACCTGTCACTAACACTAAACCTTGAGATAAATTAATCGCTTTTAAAAATGCCTCTCTTTGAAAATCTTCATACCCCAAAGCATCAATACCGATAGTTGCAGAAGTAGGATCTAAGATCCGCATTACTATTTTTTCCCCAAAAAGAGTAGGACAACAGCTTACTCGAAAATCTATAGATTTATCAGCATTAATGCGCATTTTGAACCTACCATCTTGCGGGATCCGTTTTTCAGAAATATCTAATTTGGACATGATTTTAATTCTAGAGGATAACCTCTGAGCTAAATTAATTGGTGGTTGACCATATTCTCTTAAAACTCCATCTTGCCTAAACCTCACTCGGTACATATGTTCGTATGGCTCTAGATGAATATCGGATGCTCCACTATTAATTGCTTCAATTATTAATTTATTAATAAATTTTACAATCGGTGCATCATTATCATTAAGAGTATTATCTTCTTTGCTAGAATCTACAACTGGAGTAACTTGAGATTGAGCTACTCCTTCTTCATCTAAATTCGACAAAGAATTAATCTCGGTTTTAGAAACAACTGTTTTAATACAATCAAGTAATTTATAATATTCAGTAATAATCGGTTCAATTATTAAATTAGTTTGAAATTTAAGATCGTCTAAAATTTTTAAATTAGTCGGATCATAAATAGCTATAAATAAATGTTCCCCTCTTAAAAAGACAGGGAACATTTTGTTTTGCTCCATTGCAGCTGGCTTAACATTTAAGGTAGTAGGTGAACTAGAGATTTCATAAGCTTCTAAATCCAAATAAGGGATCCCAAATTCTTCAGAAGCAGCTTTTGCTAAAGCGCTAGTATCTAATTTATCTTTTTCTACTAAATAAGTAATTAAAGATTTATTCTCTTTTAGAGATTCTGCCATAGCAAGCTTCATATTGTCTGCTGACAATAATCCACTAGCTATAATGCGTTGCCCGAATCCAGATATGTCCATAATATTTTACTTAAGCAGTACAAACAGGAGTTCCTGCAGTTCCTGTTGTTATACTAGCACCGCATTCTGGAGGGAGAGCTCCTCTAGGTAAATTAATTCCAGCATTCCCAGAACCCGCATAATATTTACATGTCCAATTTAATGCTCCTCCACTACCGGTTCCACTTGGTGCCCATGTACCTGTCCATTCAACTACCGGACCAGTACCAGAATAAATTCCAGTACCTACTATATTAAAAGAATAAGTTCCTCCAGTAGATGCACTACAACTAGTAGGTCCAACAACATTACCACTAACATAAGGATCACTAGGAGTAGTAAATATTTCAGTTAAATTAAAAAATCTACCTTCAGTTAATCTGCTTTCTGCAACAGCTTTTCTAACTACACTTCCCATTTGCACCAAATGAGACACCTTAGATTTAATAATGTAATTATCATAAGCAGGGATTGCAATTGATGATAAAATTCCAATAATTGCGACAACAACCATTAATTCTATTAAAGAAAATCCTGCTATTGATGCATTATTCTTATGTTTAAATTTTAACTTCAGCATAATTTTGCCCCCAAATGATATAATATATAAATTTAATAATATAATCTCGATTTCATTAAGAAATTATTTTAATATTATTATAGTTTAATTCTTAAAAAATTTGCTTGACATTAAATAAATATTAATAATATTTGTAACAAGGTCTATATGAGCCCATACAACTGAATCATACAGAAATGTAGTTTGGCTTTGGTCATATGTTGTTTTTTATAATTTTTTTATTTCTTCTATAGATAAATTGGTGAATTTTGCAATTAAATTTAGATCTATACCTTCTTTTAGCATTTTTTCAGCAATATTTTTTGCATTTTTTTCTTCACCTCTAGCTTCACCTTCAGCTAAACCTTCAGCTAAACCTTCAGCTAAACCTTCAGCTAAACCTTTAGCTTTACCTTCATTATATTGTTTGGCTAGTAGTATAGATATTTGTTTAGATTGCACTGCTTGATTATCCCTTTCTCTCTTAATTTCCGCTTCATAAGATCGTAACTCTTCTTCAGACCAGCTAAATTGATTTAACTCTTCATAAGCTCTTTCAATAATCGGATCCTTACCAACAATTTCTTGTACATCTTTCTCTCTAGTCTCTTGTGCATGTTTAAAAAAATAACTCCAGCGATCTATTATGCTGGTTAATTCTTCCTTAGTTTTGTTAAACTTAGCCAACTCTAAAAACGTAAATGAAAAATCTTTTAAATCATGCTCATTAGTTAATTTATCTAAAATTATATGATTCGACTTAAACTCTTGCTTGTCTGGAAACATTACAAAATTAGTAATAGCTAAAAAAATTATTTCTTTCAGAGTATGATACTTCCCTGCTACATTCAATTGCGAGCTATAAGCCTTGGCTGCATAATATTGGGCTCGTTTAATAAATCCATCGCCTTCAGCTACTTGCATTTCCACAATATATTGGTTACCAACTTCGTCAGCACACATAATATCTACAATACTGGTTTTTTTGGCGGCAATTTCTGGATCTTGTACAGTCTTTAAAAAGCTTACCTTGGTGATTGGCTTACCGGCTTTAAACACTAACATATCATTCAAAAAATGAATTAAGATATCCTGGTTTTTCTCGGTACCAAAGATTTTTTTGAATGCTACATCGTTTTTTGGATCAAGAAACTTACTTAACATTTATACCCCCAACCAACTGTGATTTTTTTTAATTGATTATACTCCTAATAATAACGAATAATACTCTCTAAAACCATCTTATATTTAATAATTAATTTAGGGAAAGATTAAAACTAGATTAAATCAGATACTATTTTTATAGCTTTATATGCAATAAAAATTTTTAAATCAAATAGCTTACTTAAATCTTGTTGATTATCTATTTTAAATCAATTATCCTAGGGAGCATATGCTAAAAGTTGCTAATTTTGAAATAAATTTTTATCAAATATTGTCAGAAGATGGAAATCTGATAGATCCAAATCTAGATAAAGCAAGTTTAATTAATAATTATCAAGAATTATTAATTATGTATAAGTTCATGAAAAAAACTAGATTATTCGATGCTAAAGTAATAAATTTACAAAAAACTGGGAAAATAGGCACTTATCCATCTAGCTTGTGGCATGAAGCAATCGGTGTAGCTATTGGTAGTAGCATGCAGCAGCAAGATATTTTTTGCCCCTACTATCGCGATTTAGGTACCATGCTATATAGAGGAGTCTTGATGGAAGAAATTTTAGCTTACTGGGGCGGGGATCCTAGTGGAAGTAATTTTAAATGTTCTCTCAAAGATTTTCCTATTTGTGTGCCAATTGCAAGTCAAACTTTGCATGCAGCAGGTGCTGCATTTGCACTTAAACATCAAGGATTAAACAACGTTGTAGTAACTACTATAGGTGATGGAGGAACTTCTAGGGGGGATTTTTATGAAGCCTTAAATTTAGCTAAAACCTGGCAATTACCTTTAGTATTTATCATTATTAATAATCGATTTGCGATATCAACTCCAAGGGATCGACAAACAGGAGCTACTACTTTAGCTCAAAAAGCAATTGCGGCCGGCATCGAAGGTGAACAAGTAGATGGTAACGATATTTTAGCTTTAAGAAGTAGATTAGATATAGCAATTCAAAATGCCAGAATTAATCAAGAACCTAAAGTAATTGAGGCTTTAACTTATCGTATGAGCGATCACACAACCTCTGATGATGCTTCTCGTTATCGAGAAACTTCAGAAAAACAACAATATTTAAACACTGATCCTTTAATTAGATTTAAGAATTTTCTAATCAATAATTTTCAATTTTCCGCAAAAGATGCTTTGGATATAGAAGCAGAATGTAATTTAGAAATTCAACAAGCAGTAGATAATTATTTAAATTTACCGGAAATTGATCATGCAAGTACAATGTTTGATTATTTATACGCAAAATTACCAACAGCTTTAAAAATTCAAAAAGATCTTTTATGATTATTAATTGTGATTTAATTTATGAATATTAATTTAATTGATGCAATTAATGCGGCATTAGAACACGCACTATATAGCGATCCTCAAGTATTGTTACTCGGAGAAGATATTGGGAAAAATGGTGGCGTATTTAGGGCAACTGTTGGTTTACAAGAAAAATTTCCTAATAGAGTATTAGATACTCCTTTAGCCGAAAATATGTTGGCAGGAATTGCGGTAGGAATGGCTGCTTGTGGACTAAAACCGGTAATTGAAATTCAATTTATGGGATTTTTATATGCAGCTTTAGATCAATTAATTAATCATGCTAGCAGAATGCGTAATCGCACTCAAGGAAGATTATCTTGCCCAATGGTTATAAGAGCTCCTTATGGAGCGGGGATCCATGCTCCAGAGCATCACTCAGAAAGTACTGAGGCAATTTTTGCACATATTCCAGGATTAAGAATTGTGATCCCCTCTTCTCCTCTTAAAGCTTATGGCTTATTAATAGCTGCAATTAACGAGCCAGATCCGGTAATATTCTTAGAGCCTACTCGTTTATATAGATCATTTAAAGAAGAAGTAGATTTAAATGGCAAAGCATTACCTTTAGATAAAGCTTTTATCTTACAATCAGGCAAAGATGTTACTTTAATAAGTTGGGGAGCAATGATTCAAGAAACCCTATCTGCTGCCAAAATTTTATTAGAGCACCAAGTAACTGCTGAAGTTATTGATGTTGCTACGATTAAACCATTAGATTTAGAGCTAATTTTACAATCTGTGCAAAAAACTGGTAGAGTAATCATTATTCATGAAGCAGCTAGATATTGTGGAGTTGGAGCTGAAATTGCTGCACAATTAGCTGAATTTATTTTAACTAGTTTATTAGCTCCTATTAAGAGAGTTACAGGATTTGACACAATTGTTCCTCCATATAAAATAGAAAGTTCATATTTACCAACAGTTGCTAAAATTTTAGCTGCAGTTGAGGAAGTGTTAAATTATTAAAAATAACAATTAATACATAATAATTTAAGATTAATAAAAGGATAACTATGAACAAATTTAATTTTAATTTACCAGATTTAGGGGAAGGTTTGCCAAATGCAGAAATTGTTACTTGGCATGTTAAAGTTGGAGATAAGGTTAAAGTTGATCAATTATTAGTATCAGTAGAGACTGCCAAAGCAATTATCGATATTCCATCTCCCGTGAATGGTACTATTGAAAAATTATGTGCTAAAGTTAAAGAAACAGTTGCAACTGGAGAATTACTTGTGGTTTTTGCAACAGATGCTAACGAATACAAGTTACCGTTAGAAAATTCTAAAATTTTAGCAGTACCTGCAGTACGTAATTTAGCTAAAAAATTACAAGTGGATTTAAGTAAAGTGATTCCAACTGGTAAATTTAATACTATTAGTTTAAAAGATGTAGAAAATGCTGCTCTGACGCAAGAACACTCTCAAGAATCCAAAGATAAGTTAAATACTACTAATAATAATGATAATAATGATTGGGTGAATTTGCCTAACACTACAAAAGCTATGGCTATAGCTATGCAAAAATCTCACCAAGAAGTAGTACCTGCTACAATATTTGAAGATGCAATTTTAAATATTGAAAAACCTGATATTAAATTAAATCTAAATGTTAAAATCATTCAAGCAATTGCCTTTGCTATTTCTAAAGAACCAATCCTAAACTCTTGGATAATGAAAGAACATGATAATTTTAAACAAAAAATTATTAAAGAAATTAATCTAGGGATCGCAGTAGATAGTCCAGATGGCTTATTTGTCCCAGTAATTAAAAATATTGCAAATCTAGATCCTGCTCAAATAAGAACAACCTTAGATTTATTAATTAGCAAAATTAAAAATAGAACCATTTCACCTATAGAATTGCAATCAGCAACATTTATTTTATCTAATTTTGGTAAATTTGCTGGCCGCTATGCTACTCCAATTATAATACCTCCAACTGTAGGGATCCTAGCTGTTGGTAAATTACGTGAAACTATAATCGTGAAACAGGTAACTAGTAATATTGCTTATGCATTACCTTTGTCCTTAACTTTTGATCATCGAATAGTAACCGGTGGACAAGCAGCTCGCTTCCTACAAGCAATTTTAGAATTTTTAAATAGCTAATTTTAAATATTTCATAAAAAATATAAAATTTGTAATATGTTAAAAAAAAATATATTTTATTTAAAAATATATTTTTATAAAGTAGTAAGGATAATATCATGTTGTTTAAAGAATTACATAAAATAAAAGAATTACATAAATTAATGTATAATAATATTATTAATCAATTACAAAATAAACCAAATAATGATATAATTTATATAGAAAGTGAATTATTGCATGATGCATTAAGTGAAGCGCTAGTTTTATTAAGATCTATAGCAATACAAAATCAACCTTACTATACAAATTGGATTATAATGACTTCTCACAAAAATTTAAGTCAATATACATATAATCATGAATTATGGAAAGATTTTTTTAATACAAACAAATTAATAAAGTTAGTTTATTTAATGGCAGCATTAAATCATTATTATATTAATGATAATCCTGATGACGACCATAAAAATTTTGATATAAATTATAGTAATAATCAATTTACCAAATATCCTTACTTTGCTGCTCATTTTAAAGAAATACTTAAAAATATAATTTTAGATAATTTTAAATCAAATCCTTTATTACTTAATTTTATTATTAACAAATCTATATCTGATAATTTAAAAAAAAAATTGCATAATAATATATATATTATCAATATAAAAGAATGTTTATTTTATAAAAAAATAATTGAAAAAATTTCAAACAACCCTAACATCATTTATGGTACATTTTTAAATACCATGCCTGAAATACTGAAATTTAAAACATTACATTATAACATTATATCTCTTAGATACATATTAAATAATAAAAATAATATATTGATATATCAATATAACAGCCATACTATGGCTAATGATCACATTGAAAAGGAAATAAAAATGGATGATAATGAGCATAAAAAATTAACCATAGAGAACTCATATAAAGATATAGAGCAAACTGAAACTGAAGAAGAAAATTTAGAATGCGGTTGCATAAGTAATTTATTATTGTTTATACATAAATTTAGATCTAAGTTTAACAATAGCAATACTAATGTAGAAAATAGTTCTTTTTATAACAATAATATGCTTGTTAATTTTACCAATTTAAATCATTCTCAAGATTATTACATACACGAAGATACCTCAACTAACGAACACCTAAATATTGACGACAAAGAAGATAGCAGTAGTATAAACTCTACCTCCGACACTAGTTCCAGCGCCAGCAAAGATAGTTATATTAAAAATAATAATAGACATGACTTAATAAGTTTATTGCAATAAATTGTAAAGTATAATAACATTATACTAAGGTTTATTACTTTCAAGGGGGCGTACATGGCTTCGACGTAAGTTACAAAATTTGATGTGCGTGTCGAGTAGGCTACGTAGCTCGTAAAACTACGTGGTAGGCAATATAACTGCCGAACAAAAACAATACGCATTAGTAGCTTAATCTCCTAATGCCCTCTACTAAGGGTGTGCTTGTGCACCTTTAATTAGGGGTCGCAATCACAAGACCGTGTACTAAATGCCCATGTTTGGTATGCTAAATTATAATGGGACAGCTGTAAAATTCCTTTGCCTATTAAGGAATTTTTATGGTTAAATTAAAATTATAGGCTACACATGTAGATGCATCAAACTATAGTGCTGACGGACGCGGGTTCAACTCCCGCCGTCTCCAATTTAAAATCAATAATATAAACCAACATCAATAGTGATAATATATAATAGGAATATTTTAGATAATGTCTCTTATAGCAGGAGTAGATGAAGCAGGAAGAGGTCCTTTAGCCGGACCTGTAGTTGCTGCAGCTGTTATTTTAAAACCTAATGTTAAGCTTATAGATCTTAAAGATTCTAAACTGCTTAGCGCTACTAAAAGAGAAATTTTATTTAAAGAAATTCATATTAATGCTATAGCTATAGGCATAGGTAGTGCATCAGTATTAGAAATATCTCAAATAAATATTCTACAAGCAACTTTATTGGCCATGCATAGGGCAGTATTGAATTTAAATCTGACCCCTGCTCAAGTATTAGTAGATGGTAATTGTTTACCAAATTGGCAATTTAATTCTAAAGCAATTATTGATGGAGATAATTTAGAGCCAGTTATTTCAGCAGCTTCAATTATAGCTAAAGTTACTAGAGATAATTTGATGCTTCAACTGGATGAAAAATATCCAAAATATGGTTTTGCTAAGCATAAAGGATATGGCACTAAACAACATATTCAAGCAATTAAGCAATATGGTAAAACCCCAATACATCGAGATACTTTTTTAAAAAAAATTTTATTTGACATACGATAAAAAAATTAAATATTTATCCATAAATTAAACCTATTCTTGTTAACCGCCAAATAATTAGTTATAATAATAACAAGTATATTAGATAAAAAGTTATAATCTAATAGCATAACGTGACCTATATGAATATATTTATGCTAATTAAACATAACAAAAAATTGGGATTTACACTAATAGAGTTAGTAATTGTTATAGTTTTGATTGGGATCTTATCAGCTGCTGCTCTGCCAAAATTTGCAACATTAATTACTAGAGCAAGACAAGCTGCAGCCTCTGGAGTTGCTGGTGGTTTAAGTGCAGCAGCTTCTATAGCACATGCACAATGGTTAGCTGATGGCAGTCCTGAAAGTATTAATTTAGAAGGACAATTGATTTATATGAGTCCACTTATTAATGGTATGGGGGGATGGCCAGAAGATACTCAAGCTATAGGAAATGGAGTAGCAACTCCTGATAAATGTTTAGCCATTTGGAATGGGATCTTAAATACTCCCCCAAAAGCAGACATTAATACTTGTACTGCTCCTTGCCAATACATGGTTAGCGCTGATAGTCCTCTTTGTAAATTTCAAGATCGTCAAGGTAAAGGTGATAATATTATTACTTATAATATTACTAACGGCGCAGTTGATTCAGTTGAAAACAACACCACTACTAAATTATAAATTAAAACTACGCCTAAATATCTAAAACTTGAGGTTGCTTAGCTATATTATCTATCGCTTTTAAAGCCTTCAATAAAGCTGGCATTTTATGCAAAGGTAAAGAATTAAATCCATCACATAGTGCTTTTTCTGGGTGTGGGTGAGTTTCCATAAAAATTCCAGCGATCCCTACCGCGGTTGCAGCTTTAGCTAATACTGGAATAAATTCACTTTGCCCCGCTGATCGATCCCCCATGCTACCAGGCAATTGTACCGAATGCCCAGCATCGAATATAACTGGACAATTAGTTTCTCTCATAATTATTAAAGAACGAAAATCAGAAACTAAATAATTATAACCAAAACAAACTCCCCTCTCACAAACCATGATTTTATTATTCCCCGTGGATTTTGCTTTAGTAACCACATTTTGCAGATCCCATGGAGCTAAAAATTGACCTTTTTTAATATTGACAGGTAATTGGGTGCTAGCTACTTCCATAATAAAATCTGTTTGTCTGCATAATAATGCTGGAGTTTGTAATACATCAACTACCTCAATTACTTCTTTTAATGGAGTATTAGTATGTACATCACTTAAAATCGGCACTTTAATTTGCGATTTTACTTTACTTAAAATATTTAAAGCTTTGTCTATACCTAAACCAGTAAATCCATGTTTAGAAGTACGATTAGCTTTTTCAAATGAAGATTTATAAATAAAATTAATATTTAATTCACTAGTAATAGCTTTTAAAAAGCCAGCAGTATCTATAGCTAATTGTTCACTTTCAACTACACAAGGACCTGCAATTAAAAACAACGGTTGATCTAATCCTATGGTAAAATTTCCTACTTGCATAATTTTCCTTAAATTCTTAATATTTACAATTAATAAACAACATTATATTGGCCATGAACATGTGATTTAGTAATATTAAAATGTATAGCAGCTTTAATAAAATGATTAAATAATACATGCCCAACACTTGGCTTGGATGTTAATTCAGGGTGAAATTGACAACCGATAAACCATGGATGTTTAGGCAACTCAACAGTTTCCACTAAATGATCTACAGATCTACCTGTAATTAATAATCCTGCATGCTGCAATTGTTCTATATATTTCTCATTTACTTCATATCTATGTCGATGTCTTTCAAAAATTTCCTCTGTGAGATAAATCTCTTTGATTAAAGAATTGGAAGATAAAATACTTTTTTGGTTACCTAAACGCATACTCCCACCTAAATCAACATTTTGTAACTTACGTTCTTCTAAAATACCTTCGTTATTTAACCATTCAGTAACTAAAGCGACGACCGGATGTGCTGTATACGGATTAAATTCAGTACTATTAGCGTCCATTAATTTTAATACATTCCTTGCAAATTCTATAATTGCTATTTGCATCCCTAAACAAATACCTAAAAATGGAATATTATTAACTCTCGCAAACTCACAAGCTTTAATTTTACCTTCTATTCCACGTTTTCCAAAACCACCAGGGATCACAATACCATCTACATTTTTTAATAATTCAAATTGTTCAGGATCTCGGTTTTCTAATGATTCGGCATCTATGTAAATAATTTTTAATTTAATTAAATTAAAAATCCCAGCATGAATTAATGCTTCGTTTAACGATTTATATGCATCACTAAAATTAACATATTTACCCACAATTGCAATTTTAATATTACAATTAGATTGATTCGCGATTTCTAATTTATTTAAAATTTCTTGCCACTTAGTTAACTCTGCTGCATCGGCATTAATATGTAATTTTTCCAATATAATTCGATCTAATCCTTGTTTAGCAAGATCTATAGGTATAGATAAAACACTTGGCATATCCATACAAGAAATTACTGCAGAATTTGGTACATTAGTAAATAATGCTATTTTATCTCGTTCATTTTTGGTTAATACTTGATTACTTCTACATAATAATACATCTGGCTGGATCCCAATTGATCGTAACTCTTTTACAGAATGTTGAGTAGGCTTAGTCTTTAATTCTCCAGAAGTAGCAATATATGGTAATAAGGTTAAATGCATAAATAAAGTATTATAAACTCCAAATTCAATCCGCATCTGCCTTACTGCTTCTAAAAATGGTAAGGATTCTATATCCCCAACAGTTCCTCCAATTTCTATAATACTGACGTCAAAACCCTTACTTGCAATTATGATCCTATGTTTAATTTCATCAATAATGTGAGGTATAACTTGTACAGTTGCTCCTAAATATTCTCCTTTGCGTTCTTTTTTAAGTACTGCTTCATAAATTTGCCCTGTAGTTACATTATTAATTTTAGTCATTTTATTATCGACAAATCGCTCATAATGCCCAAGATCTAAATCAGTTTCTGCTCCATCATCAGTTACAAATACCTCTCCATGTTGAAAAGGATTCATGGTGCCACAATCCATATTTAAATACGGATCAAATTTAATAATTGTAACTTTTAAATTTCTAGATTTTAAAATTGCCCCTAAAGAAGCAGAAGCTATTCCTTTGCCTAAAGAAGACACTACTCCACCAGTTACAAAAACATATTTAGTTTTTATATTGTTCATATTACAAACCTTTACTCCATAATCCAACAATTGTTATAAGTTTATTATCTAAAAATACCAACGAATAAGATCTTCTATCCCAAGGAGGTATAGCATGTTTTTGAAAAATTTTCTTTGCTTTATCACTACTAATTGCATTCAAATATTTTCCACTAACAAACATTAAATTCCCAATTTTATTTTTTATATCATTTTTTTGTTGCAAAAAATCTGTCGCCAAATAAACATATAATTTATCTCGATATTTTAAAATAAAATATTTGCCACATTTTAATTTAGGTTGAGCATCTATTCTAGCATTAATTATTTCCAAAAAAATTCTATCTATTTGTGCTTTAGCAGGAGGTTTCAACCCTTGATTAACAATAAATTTTCTTAAAATTTGAGGTTGCAAAAACTTGTTTTGAGTTAATAATTTACTAATAGATAAAATATTATGATATTTATTAATATGATTTTTATTATAACAAACATTATAAGCATAACAATTTAATAACGCTTGTTCTACTTGATTGTTTATATATAAATCAGTTTGTTGTAGATGATCAAGTGCTCGATTAATATTATATAAAAATTTAGGCCAATATTGATAAAATTTAGGCAATATAGCATGTCTTAAAAAATTACGAGAAAATTTTAAATCCAAATTACTATCGTCTTCGATATAATTTAATTTGTTTTGGTTAGCAAAATTTAAAATTTCTTCTCGAGTATTATGCAATAAAGGACGAACACATTTTACATTATTTAATATATTCGCCATTTTAATTCCAGCTAAACCTTGAACTCCAGTTCCTCTTAATAATCTCAAAAATACTGTTTCTATTTGATCATTTAAATGATGAGCCAAAAATAAAACATCTTCTTTGCACAATAATTTAGGCCAAATCGCTAAACGATGCTCTCTTAATGCTGCTTCTAAACCAAATTGCTTTACTTCTGCATCATTAATTTTAAGTTTTTCGACATGCAATTCTATAGATAAACTTTTACAAGTTTCATAACAATGCTGTTCCCAAAAATCAGCTTTGTCATTAATTCCATGGTTAATATGAATTGCAATTAATTTATAATTCAATTTATCTCTAAACGCTAAACTGGCTAATTCTAATAATACTCTAGAATCAACTCCTCCACTATAAGCAATCCAAATATGCTGTTTATTTGAATTTTCTTCAAGATTGATCCCAAATTGTGATAAACAAAGATTTACACAATTTAAATAAAAATCCTTAATTTTTAACATATTTTAATAAACGATTATATCGATGTTCTAATAAAACATCAGAAGACCATTTATTGAATTTTTCTAAATGGGTTAAAATACGCTGCTTTAATAAATCAGCCATTGCTTGATGGGAACGATGCGCTCCCCCTAAAGGTTCTAATACAATTTCATCAATTAAGCCTAACTCTAATAATCTATTAGCGGTGATCCCCATAATATGCGCTGCTTCTGGCGCTTTATCTGCAGTTTTCCATAAAATTGCAGCACAACCTTCGGGCGAAATCGTCGCATAATAAGAATATTGCAACATTAAAGTGATGTCTCCAACACCTATTCCTAATGCCCCACCGGAACAACCTTCTCCAATAATTATACAAATCACAGGAACTGAAAGTGCAGACATTTCTTTTAAATTGTAAGCAATCGCTTCACTTTGACCACGATTTTCTGCTTCCACCCCAGGATACGCCCCTGGAGTATCAATTAAAGTAATTATCGGTAAGTTAAATTTTTCAGCCAATTTCATAAGTCTAATAGCTTTACGATATCCTTCCGGGTGTGGCATACCAAAATTACGTATGATCTTTTCTTTAGTATCTCTACCTTTTTGTTGCCCAATAATCATTATTGGTAAATCACCTAATAAACCTATTCCACCTACTATCGCCTTATCATCAGCAAAATTACGATCACCATGTAATTCATTAAACTCAGTAAGCATATATTGAATATAATCTAAAGTATAAGGACGCTTGGGATGTCTTGCTAATTGTACAATCTGCCAGCTAGTTAAATTTTTAAATATTTGAATGGTTAAATCTTTACTTTTTTGTTCTAACTTATTAATTTCTTCGCTAATATTAACTTCAGTATCTTCGCTAACCAATCTTAAGGCTTTAATTTTTTCTTGTAACTCAACTATTGGTTGTTCGAATTGTAAAAAATTTATACTCATGCTTCACATTGTAAAAGTTGGTTAAACATAAGGCAATAGTTAAGTTAACTGAAAAGTAGATTAATTAAAGTTTTTATGTTTATCTGAAAAATGCTATAGCGATTTCAATACATAATAAAATTATAATGATCCACTCTAAATTAGAAGAATGTTGTAATCCCAATTCATTTACTAACATATCTAATAATTGTTGAATAACACTTAATTTTTGGTTTAAAACCATTACTCGCTTTTCTTGATCTAAATACTTAATAACCATTTCATAAATAGTTTCTAATTCTATTTCATCCCAAAAAAAATTAGGTACAGCTAATAAATCTAAATGTAAATTAATAGAATCTCGATCAATAAAAATTCTTCCCATTAATTTTCTGATCTGTTTTCTAGATAATAAAATTTTACCTTTAGTTGCTAAATTTTTAGGTAACTGCTTAGTATGTTCGATTATCCCTTGAATAGTATTTTCAAAACCACCTAATTTAACTGATTGCGCAATACCATAAGAGAAAGCTAATTTAGTTTTTGGCTGATCATTAGGTAACAATATATGATCGGCTGTAATTTTAGCTTTATCTCCATAACTAAAAGTAAATATATCATCATCTTGTGCCCCAAGCTTTTCAGCAAAACAATGTCCTAAACTAGAAATAAATTGCTTTTCTAAAGGCTCAGAAAGTCCCCAACAAACAATTGCACCATATGGAAAAATAAATACATCTCCATCGTTGGCCACTAAATGTTCGCGTTCTTTTAAAGAAAAATGCACTACCCCACCTAGTTCTGATGTTTTATAATTCTCTGAAAATAGTAACAATACCTTATGAATATTAAATGTACTAGGAAAAGAATACGCAAAACATCTCATTATTAATTTCACCTATTATTAATCATATGAACGTATATATAAAGGAATTGCATCCCTCGACTTTGATATTATAACATAATTTTTATATAAATAATCTGCAATTTTAACTATATTTTTAGCGCTATATTGAATTAATTTATTATAGATGTTTACCCTAGAAACAATATTTTCAGGTAAATTTTGTTTGTCTAACCAACTATTATCCCCTACAAGTAATATTTCATCTTTAGGACTAATAATATCTTCTTTTATTTTATTATTTTCGTTTAAAAAATTAATATTTTCCCATCTACCCAAGGTATCAAAATGAATAGGAACCGGTATCAATGTAGAAGAATATAATTGATCTTGTTGCTCTGCTGGAGCTTCTTGCTCTGGTGGAGCTGATTGAACATGCTTATTATTAATCTTATATATTCCATAATATACTTGATTCATTTTAGCATCTATACATGGCATAATGAACTTTAAATTTAATTTAAAGTTCAATGGAAGCTCTTCATAGGCTTGCAATGCTAATGCTTGCAAAGTAGAAACTTTTATAATTGGCAAATCATAAACAGTACTAATTGCTTGAATTATACTACTTCCAACTTTTAATCCAGTTAAACTGCCAGGACCTGCTGCAAACGCTAAAGCATGTAACTCTTCTAATTCTCTTCCAGATAAACATTTTTCAATAATATCAATCAATTTTTTGGAACGCTCTTTAGAAGAATCACTGAAAATTTCTTGAATTACTTGTTCGTACTGTAAAGCTACAGAACAATGCTCTAAAGAAGTATCTATGGCCAGAATATTAATATTATTCATAATAACAAAATACTTATTTTATTAATGACTTAACCTGTAAACCTCAGTTCGACGAAATTAAAAAGCTAATAGTTTTTCTCGCGTTCAACAATCAAACACAAGAAAAACCTTAATAGGTCCTTAATGATTTTCTAGGCTTTTTAATTTCGTCGAACTGAAGTTGTAATAAATTGTAACACGTTTAAGCAAAAAAAATCAATTTTTTTAAATTTAAAACCAATTAAAACCATTTTAATTTTAATAATTTTTGGATCCCAGTTTTGCGTGCATTAGACTTTTTAGCAATTTTTTTACTTTTTACTGCAGTACTTTTTTTGCTTTTTTTAGCTAAATGATGCTTTTTAGATTTTGAATGTTTAATTTTAGCTGTCGATTTTTTAGCTATCGATTTTTTGGCTGTGGATTTTTTAGCTGTCGATTTTTTAGGTTTATGCTTAGCTAAAGGCTTTTTGCTTTTTGCTTTTGCATTTTTAGTTCTTGCCGTTACCATGATTTATCTCCGTAAAAATTTAAACTATTATAAAAAACATAGCATAAATTTGGTAAATATACATAATATTAATTAATTAAATTAGTCTGGCTCAATCAATTCTATTAATCTTTGGAAAATTTGATTAAATGTTGCTGTCCCGTCAATTTCAATAAATTTTTTAGTATTTCGGGTTTTATACCAGTTGGTGATTTTTTCAGTGTTTTTATGGTATATCGACAACCTTTGACGAACAATATCTTCTTGATCATCCGTTCTTATAATTAATGGTTCTCCAGTAATATCATCTAATCCTGCTAATTTAGGCGGGTTATATTCAACATGATATACTCTACCAGAACCAGGATGGTACCTACGCCCAGCTAATCTGTGAATTATAATTTGATCTGGAACTTTCAAATAAATAATCCAATCGATTAATATACCTTCTGCATCTAACATTTGTGCTTGAAATAAGTTTCTAGGAAATCCATCTAAAATTAGACCTTTAGTCTCTTTTAATTTAACTATTTCATCTTTAACTAAATTTATAATAATATCATCTGATACTAATTGACCGGCTTCTATTGCAGCTTTAGCTTGTATTCCAAAATTAGTACTGTTTAAAATAGCTTGTCTTAATAATTCACCTGTAGATAAATGCCGCATTAAAAATTGCTTGGACAATAATTCAGCTTGAGTTCCTTTTCCAGAACCAGGAGGACCTAATAATATAATTTTTAACACTTAAAAATTCCTGTTTTTTAAATTTAAGCTAAATTTAACTAATTTTTATGTGGCAATTCTAATTTAATATGTAATTCTCTAAGTTGTTTCTCAGAGATCGTGTTAGGAGCATGCATTAATAAATCTTGTGCACCTTGATTTAAAGGGAAACAAATAACTTCTCTAATATTCGGCTCATTGGCAAGCAACATGACCATTCTATCTATCCCCGGAGCTAAGCCACCATGAGGTGGGGCCCCAAATTTTAATGCATTAATCAACCCACCAAACTTGTCATCTACTGCTTGCGCATCAAATCCAACCATTGCAAAGGCTTTATACATAATGTCTGGTCTATGATTCCTTATTGCCCCGCTAGACAATTCTATACCATTAACCACAATATCATACTGAAAGGCTTTAATTGCTAATTTTTTATCTTTAGTATCAGCATCTAATAATACTTCTAAACCTCCTTGAGGCATAGAAAATGGATTATGAGAAAATTCCAAGTTATTTTCTTCGATATTCCATTCAAAATAAGGAAAATCAACAATCCAACAAAATTTATATATATTTTTCTCAATTAAATTTAATTCTTCCCCTAATTTAGTGCGGATTTTACCAGCCATTTTAACCGCTATTGCTAATGGTTCACATACAAAAAATATAGCGTCTTCATTATTTAATTTAGCTATAGATTTAATCTCAGCTAATTGCTCTAAAGTTAAAAATTTAGCTACTGGCCCCTTACTAGTACCATCTTCTGCAAAAATTATATAAGCTAGACCTTTAGCTTCCAACTCTAACTTAGCAAATTCAGTTAATTTATCAAAAAAGCTTCTAGATAATTTGGCAGCTTTGGGTGCTGGAATTGCTCTTATTACACAATTTTTTTGTAAAACAGCTTGTTTGAAGGTAGTAAACTCTGTGTTTTTAAAGATTTCAGTAACATCGCAAATTTCTATAGGGTTTCTTAAATCTGGCTTATCTGAACCGTATTTTAACATTGCATCCGCATAAGGGATCCTTGGAAAAGGAATATCAGTTACTGTAAAATCAGAAAACTTTTTAAAAGTACTATGTAACATTGGTTCTATAGTAGAAAAAATATCTTCTTGAGTTACAAATGACATTTCTATGTCTAATTGATAAAATTCTCCTGGTGCCCTATCTGCTCTAGCATCTTCATCTCTAAAACAAGGGGCAATTTGAAAATATTTATCGAAACCAGAAACCATCAATAATTGTTTAAATTGTTGAGGGGCTTGAGGTAAAGCATAAAATTTACCAGGATGTAATCTGCTTGGGACTAAAAAATCTCTAGCTCCTTCTGGAGAACTGGCTGTTAAAATTGGAGTTTGAAATTCCATAAAACCTAATTGATGCATTTGGTCTCTAAGATATTTTATAATATTATTTCTTAATATTATATTATTATGTAATTTTTCTCTTCTTAAATCTAAAAACCGATATCTTAATCTTAATTCTTCAGGAAATTGCGCATCACTATTAACATTTATCGGTAATAATTCAGCTGTTGATTCTATAGTAAAATTTTTTAATACTACTTCAATTTCTCCTGTTAATAAATTAGGATTAATAGTATCCGAAGAACGAGCAGTCACTGTTCCTATAACCGTAATTACAGTTTCAAAATTTAATTTGCTAAACAACAAACTTTGTTCTGTTTCTAAAGATACAATTTGAGTAATACCAAAATGATCTCTCAAATCTATAAAACAAAGCCCTCCGTGGTCTCTACGCCTATGTACCCAACCAGATAACTTAACTTGTTGGTTAATATGAGATTTATTTAATTGATTACAATTATGTGTACGATATTTATGCATATACAAATAAACCTATTCTATTTTAAAATAATTTTTTTAGATATCATATAATTAGCACCTAATAATGCCACTATAGCGCTAGAACCACTTATTATAAACACTCCTTTAAAATAACTCTGGGCTAAATAACCACACGCCAAAGAAGATAATACCGTAGCAAAACCACTAACCAAATAATAAATCCCGATTGCTGTACCATAATTAGCTTTATCCACTTCTTTGAAAATTAAAGAAGCAAATACTATTTGCGCCCCACTACGTTGGATCCCCCAATTAGCTAACCCTAAAATTGCAAATATCCAATTTAAGAAATTTAATTTATAAAATAAAATATTAAATATAATTAAAGCAATAATACTAATATAAATCATTAATTTTAATCTACCTCGATCAATTTGTTTGCCTATAATTGGAGAACTAATTAACATAATGAAATTAAAAATTGAAATTGTAGATAAGTAGAACCATGCAGGAAAACCCTGGGTTTTCAAGTAAATCATTAATAATCCGTCATTAAATCTTCCTGCAAAAAATAAAAAAATTAAAATTAAATCCGGGATAATCTTTTTAAAAGTTAAATGAATTTCTCTAAGCGAAAATTCAGAATTTTTTAATTGTTTAATTTCTAAGAAAAATGAAGATATAAATGCTATAAAAACTAAACCACAACAAAATAAAATTATAACAAACAAATTATGAATGATTGAAATATTAAAGAAATATATATATCCACTAACTAATAGTGGACCTAAAATGCATCCAGCTGATTTAGATAAACCTAACAATCCCAATGCAAAACCTTTCGAATTTTTAGCTTTTTCTGCTACATATGCATCTCTCGGAGCTGCAAAAGCACCATTAGCTATTCTTTCTAAAGTTTTAGAGCAAGTAATTGTCCAGATATTTGGCATTAATAATAATAATTTCGTAAAAAAAGCAATTCCTGTAGATATTACAAATATTATTCTTTTATTTTTTATTTTATCAAATAAGATTCCATTAGCTAAACGAATAACATTAGAAAGAAATTCAGTGCCACCTTCAATCAAACCTAAAGTTAATAATGATAACCCTAAAGAATCGGTAACTAAAAATGGAATAATAGTCATGCCAACCGTAGTTGAAATAGCTAATAAAAAATTAATTATAAAAATTAGAAACATATAGAAATCATTTACTTATTTTATTAACAAGATTATAAGAATAACTTTTAGGTTTAGTACAACATGCAACAACCAAATTAGCTTAATAAATTATTTATCACTTAATTAAATAATTAAGCATTATAATAGCAAGGTTAGATTAATTAAATAATTAAGAATTATAATAAACAAGATTAGATTATATTAAGCAAAGGATTAAATATCAATATAAATTTATATTACTCTTGCTATTAAAAAAGTTAATGCTCCTACTGACAAGGTAACAAGAAAACTTATAGCTGATTTTTTTTCTTCACTAATAAATTTTTTATAATAAAAAAAATTACCTATAGGAAAAAACAATAAAAATATTATTCCCCAGGTAAAACTTTTTTTAAACGCATTTTGCATAGATTGGAAAAAAACAATTAAAGCCGCAAAAAAACTAATCATGGAAATGATAGCTAATATTGATTTCATAAATTTTTGATCCTTGTAAATTTTTTATAAACTTTAATAAATTTATATATTATAACCTCAGTTCGACAAAAT
>CAIKKE010000038.1 GCA_903827925.1 uncultured Francisellaceae bacterium | reverse complement strand
TATTAATTATTAATATATTATATAGGTTATGTATATTTATTGAGTATAATTATAGTTTTAGTTTTTGTAAGTTATTTTATTGATTTAATTTTTTTAAATTACTTACTAAAATTATTTACTATATATTAACACTATATCACCCTAGACTATAATACTTGAAATGATATACATTATCTGCAAATTTTAAATAATTAAATTCTTAAAATAATCTTTAAGTGAGTTTATAAATGTTAATACCGTTATTAAAAAAACTTTTCGGCAGTAAAAACGATCGAATTTTGAAAAAAATATCTAAAATAGTTGTTGAAATAAATCAATTAGAATCAATTATAAATAAATTAACTGATCAACAACTAAAAGATAAAACTTTAGAATTTAAACAACGCTATAAAAATGGTGAAACGTTAGATCAATTACTAGTAGAAGCATTTGCAGTAGTTAGAGAAACTGCTAAACGTAATTTAAATATGCGACATTTTGATGTGCAATTAATTGGTGGTATTGCGCTGCATAAAGGTAAAGTTACTGAGATGCGTACAGGGGAAGGTAAGACTTTGGTTGCGACGTTACCGGCATATTTAAATGCTTTAACTGGGCATGGAGTACATATAGTTACTGTAAATGATTACTTAGTTAGGCGGGATTCTGCGTGGATGAAGCCCATTTATGATGCTTTAGGTCTAACAGTTGGTATAATAACTAGCGATAATATGTCTAAAGAAGAAAAAATTGCTGCTTATAAAGCCGATATTATTTATGGTACAAATAATGAATTTGGATTTGATTATTTGCGCGATAATATGACATTTTATCAAGCAGATTTAGTGCAAGGTAAGCTATCTTATGCGATTATTGATGAAGTGGATTCTATTTTAATTGATGAAGCAAGAACTCCATTGATTATATCTGGAGCTAGTAATGAATCTACAGATTTATATATAAAAATCAATCAATTAATTAAAAGACTAATACCTAATACTGATTTTACGATAGATGAAAAAGCAAGACAAATTTTATTAACTGAAAATGGTCATGAAAAAATAGAACTTATTTTATCTAAAGAAAATTTATTGAAAAATGGTTATGGTTTATATGAAACTATCAATATAAATTTAATGCACCATGTTCTTGCAGGATTAAAAGCTAATTATTTATTTAAATGTGATGTTGATTATTTAGTAAAAAATAAAGAAGTAATTATTATTGATGAGCATACTGGACGTGCTATGGTTGGTAGACGTTGGTCAGATGGGATCCATCAAGCGGTTGAAGCTAAAGAAAACGTACCTATTCAATCTGAAAGTCATACATTAGCCTCAATTACTTTTCAAAATTATTTTCGATTGTATGATAAATTATCTGGAATGACTGGAACTGCAGATACTGAAGCATATGAGTTAGATCAAATTTATAATTTAGAGGTAATAGTTATTCCAACTAACGTGCTTTGTCAGCGAAAAGATCAGCCAGATGTAATTTATATGACAGCTCAAGAAAAGTATGATGCTATTTTAGCAGATATTGCTGAGTGTATTTCGCGTAAGCAACCAGTGTTAGTTGGCACGAGTTCTATTGAAAATTCTGAATTATTATCTAATTTATTAAGCAAAAAAAATATTTCTCATCAAGTATTAAATGCAAAATTTCATGCTAAAGAAGCAGAAATTATTGCAGAAGCAGGAAGACCAGGAGCGGTTACTATAGCGACTAATATGGCGGGTCGGGGTACTGATATAGTATTAGGAGGTAATTTAAAAGCAGAATTAAGTAATGTTGATCCAGAAGATCATCAACAAGTGCAAAAATTAAAAGAAGCTTGGAGTCATAGACATAATGAAGTGATTGCATTAGGAGGTTTAAAAGTTATTGGTTCAGAAAGACATGAATCTAGAAGAATTGATAATCAATTAAGAGGCAGGACCGGTAGACAGGGTGATCCTGGGATCACTAAATTTTATTTATCCTTAGAAGATAATTTAATGCGAATTTTTATCTCTAATACAGTTTCTGGAATTTTAGGTAAATTAGGTTTAGAAAAAGGAGAGGCCATTACTCATTCTTTAATTACTAAAGCTGTGGAAAATGCACAAAAGAAAGTAGAGGGGCATAATTTTGAAATCCGCAAACAATTGTTAGACTTTGATGATGTAGCTAATGATCAGCGTAGTATTATTTATCAACAAAGATCAGAATTAATTGCTAGTGAAGATTGTAGTGAAATGATCAATGCGATCAAGCAACAAGAATTAGAAAGAATTATTGCCGAATTTATTCCTAAAGATAGTTTATTAGAAGAATGGAATATTAAAGGTTTAGAGGAATATTTTATTAACCAATTACATCATAATATGCAAATTAGTAAATGGTTAGTAGATGACAATCATTTATCAGAAAATGATCTCAAAAATAAAATTTATAATATATTTGAAGGAACTTTTAATGAAAAAGAACAATTAATTGGATCTTTAAATATGCGACATTTAGAAAAAGTAGTTATGTTGCAAATATTAGATAATTATTGGAAAGAGCATTTAGCAACTATGGATTATTTAAGACAAAGTATTCATTTACGTAGTTATGCTCAAAAAGATCCTAAACAAGAATATAAGCGTGAAGCATTTAATTTATTTACCATGATGTTATCTGTAATTAGAAAAGAAGTGTTTGAAACTTTAGTTACTGTAAATTTACAAGCGAATAATCCAGTTGATTCATTTGAAAATTCTATGTGGCAAACTTCATCTGCAACTTCTTTGGAATATCAGCATAATGATATCGTAGAAGATACAAAAATAATAAGTAAGGATCAAAATTTTACTAATATGGGAAAAATTGGGAGAAATACTCCATGTCCTTGTAATTCTGGTAAAAAATATAAACATTGTCATGGAGAGTTACAATTAGGTTAAATATTAAAAGTTATATTTAACCTAATTTCCAATAATTACCTTTTTCATCCCAAATATACATGTTAAATTCAGCATTTATAATTTCACCATTGGTATCCCAAGATTTTTCTCCTAAAATAGTAGATACTTTATTATGATGTAACCAATTAGCTAAAATTCTACCATTGAGGTTATAATTGAAATTATTTGAATTATGCTTAATTGCCTCTAAAATAACTTGCATAGCAGCGTAACCAAATATTGATTGATCAGGTTGTGGTTTAAATGTTTTTAAATCTAGTTTGTGAAAACTCATCATGGTACCGGCGATTAATTTAGAATTTGGTAATAATTTTAAAAAACCAGGAGTTACAATATTTCCTCCAGTAATAAATGGAATATTTACTTTATAACGATACATAATTTTTAATAAATTAGCGGTTGGTATATAATATCCTGAAAAAAAAATTAAATTTATATTTAATTTTTTTAATTTTTTGATAAAACTTATAATTTTCGAATAAGTATTAAATTCTTCTAAATTAATACTTTGATATAAAGTTGGAGCTATTTTTAAAATAGCTAGTGATTCTTGGACACGTTCTGCTAATAATTTACTAAATGGATCGGAATTATGCAAAATTGCAATTCTTTTATCTGCAAACTTTTTACTGATAAAATTGGCAATATGTTGAGCTTGAATATCATCTTTACCACACATTCTAAATAAAGTTGTAATTCCATTTTCAGTAATTTTAGGTTCGGTAACTGTTGGTATAATATGTAATAATCCTTGTTTTGCATAAATTTTACTAGTAATTAAAGTAGTATTAGCGCAAACATGTCCAATAATAATTTTAATTTTACGATCTTTAATAATTTCATAAGCAATAGATTTGGCAATGCTAGGATCACACTTATCATCAAAAGGAATAAGTTGTACTTGCGTGTTTATATCAGAGTTTGTTTTTCCATAATCATGCATTGCTTGATTAGCGGCAATTAATAAATTTTTACCGTAATCTGCATATTTTCCACTTAAAGGAACAATTATTGCAATTTTAATAAAAGGTTGTTTATTTTGTTTATTAAAATTTTTTGCATATAATTTATTTGCATATATGCAGTAAAAATTATAAATAAATATAAATATAAAAATTATTGATAATTTTCTAATCAAATCAGAATTCACTTATAGTTAAGATAATATAATATATTTAAGTATTAATTAAATATAATTTAACAGAGAAATTAAAGGAATTTTATAATAATAAGTTAAATAAAATGTTATTATTCCAGCTATAAAACCAAATAAATGAGATTCCCAAGAAGTTTTAGCTTTTTCTGGAAAAAAACTTAATAAAATTCCACTAAAATAATAAAGAACTAACAATCCTAAGAAAATACTGACAACCGATCCTATTTCCCGAGATAAAGTTAGTATCAATCCAAAATATCCTGCAATTAACCCGCTAGCCCCCATATGATTACCTTTTCTAGCTAATAACCATACAGCAATCCCTTCTATTAATAAGATTGAAATTGTAGCTGTAAAAAATAAATTTTTATTAAAAGCAATTATAATCAAGCTTAAAGAAAATAATGGTATAGTATTAAAAAATAGATGATTGAAATTAGCATGTAATGCCCAAGAAAATATAATTCCTAAGATACCTTTTTTTGTTCTAGGGATAGTTCCTAAGATATTTAAAGGTGATCCTGTAAACCAATTAATTATGTTAAACAACCAAATTCCTGCAATTGTTTCTAAAATAAATATAATATTACTTCTAGAATTGGTAACTAGGTCTGACAACTGTTCTGTTATGTTGTGTAATATTTTCATTTGCTAACGCTCCCAAACATATAGCAGTAAATATAATAAATAAATGGCCAGCTGTAAAATCTAATAGCCATGAATTTAGACTGCAACCTATAAACATATTTATAATTAATCCTTGTAAAATATATTTTTCTTCTAGATTTGGATCTATTTTAAAGCTGGTTTTAAATAATTTTCCAAACCACCACAATAATAACAAAATCCCATAAATTCCAAACTGAGATCCAAATAATAAATATTCATTATGTGGATTGGTAGTAAATAAAGCTTCTTGATTATCTAAATTAAATAATTTATGTTTAATTACAAAATTTTTATAAACTAAGGGAAAAGATCCAGTTCCGGTTCCCAATATAGGGTTTTCTTTGATTAAATTTAAACCATTTAAATAATATACACTTCTCTGGTTAAATGAATTTAATTCATTTTTGGTAAAATTAAAATTTTTATACTGATGAATTAAAGCTACCCAAAAACAATGAAAATTTCTATGTAAGAATAAACAGCACATACTGCTTATAACCAATAAAATTAAAATTGAACTAAAAATAAAATGTTTTTTTAGTGTATTAAATTTTTGAAATATAAAAGTAATTGTAAGTAAAAGAAAAATTATTTGTGAAGTTCTATTACAAGCACGATAAAATAAATAAAAAACACTAATAATTATAAAAAAAATATTTATTAAATTAAACAAACGAAATTTTTTCTTAGGATCAGCTTCAATTTGATGAATTAATTTGTGCATTAAAAAAAATGCAGATAAACTAACAACTAAGGAAGTATCTATACTATTTTTAAATAGGTTAGATTTATTTAAATAAAGTCCAATAAAAACAGTAATTAATCCTGCTGTAATAAAGCTGTTAATGCAATTTTTTCTTAAATTTGCATCTTTAAAATAAGGAGCTAAAAATAATAAATAAATTAATTTATGCATTTTGTTTAAATAATGCATAATGTCTTTAAAAGGGGCAATTGAATATATTGAGCCTAATATCAAACTAAATATAATTATAAAAATCGGCAAATAATTAGTATTTAACACCATGTTTGCTTTATTTATATAGTTTCCTTCTAATAACCATAAAACCATAAAAGTTATCATTAGAACATTAGTTATAAAGGTGGATAAAGGCGTGCTAAAAGTCACTAAAGGTAATAACCACAGAATATATTTAGTTACTTTGGGTTGAGAATACATTAAAATTTTAGTTAAATTAAATTTATGATATTTTTGGTGAAAAATTTGCATAATATTTATGATCAAGTTAATAAATAACAATTTAAACATTTTTCTTAAATATTTACAATAAGTATGGATATTATTTACTTTTATAAATTATTTAATAATTATATAATTAGCTATGCTATCTTAGGGATAATAATATTATTAATAACTATATATTTATTAAAAAAATATATAGTTATTGCTAATAAATTTAAGATCATTGATTTACCTAATTATCGCTCTTCTCATAAGTTACCTACCATTCGAGGAGGGGGAGTAATAATTGCCATTGTTAGCCAATTAACAATTGTGTTTTTATATAAATTAAAAATTTTACCACCTAACATTGCATTTGCATATAGTTGTGGATTTATGCTGGCTATTTTAGGGTTTATCGATGATTTAATTAATTTATCTATAAAGATTAGATTATTTTTTCAATGTATAATTAGTTGTATAGCTATTTTTTTTGTTTTGCCTACACCTATACGCCTACCTATATCTATACATTATATTAGCCAAACAAGCATAAACGATTTAAATAACTTGTTTAATTTTATTACATCATTATTTTTATTAATATGGTCGATTAATTTATTTAATTTTATGGATGGAACAGATGGTTTAGCAGGAGTTGAAGCAACTTTTGTTGTATTTTTAGGAGGAATTTTAGTATATTTAGCTACAAAAAGTATTAGCTTTAGTGGTTATTTATGGTTAATTAGTTTTATTATTTTAGGTTTTTTAAAGTTTAACTGGCCACCAGCTAAAGTTTTTATGGGGGATGTAGGTAGTTATTTTTTAGGATTTTTTATAGGTATCAGTAGTTTAATTAGCCATTATATTTATAAGGTTTCATTATGTTATTGGTTAATTTTATATGCTGTATTTTTGGTAGATGCAACTTTGACCTTAATAAAAAGAATGATTTATGAAAAAGAATGGTATAAATCACATCGTCAACATGCTTATCAAAAAATGCAAAATTTAGGGTGGCAGCATAAAAAAATTTTATATGGTTTAATTATTATAAATAGCTTGTTAGGGTGTATTGCATTATTTGCTTTTTATAAAAAGCTGATCTGGATCAATAATATTATTGTATATTTATTATTAGGAACTTTATATTTATATATAGAATATAGACTCAAGAGAAAAATACATGAAAAAAATAGTTAAGCTTTTATCTTTAAGATGGTTAACCATACTACACGATCTTTTTATGATCAATTTTTGTTGGGTAGCAGCTTTTTTATTAAGATTTGATGATATAAATTTAAAACTTTTTAATAAAGCTTATCAAATGTTATTGATAGTAGTAATAGTGCAAACTATTAGTTGTTTTTATATGGGGTTATATCGTGGAATTTGGAGATATGCATCTTTAGCAGATCTTACTAGGATCATAAAATCAGTTGGATTTGGCACGGTGATTTCATTGTTAATTTTGTTTTTAGTGCATAGGCTAGATGATTTACCTAGAAGTATCATAATTATTTATAGCTTATTATTATTTTTATCATTAAGTGGATCTAGATTTATAGTAAGAAAAATTCAAGATTATCGTGTTTATGTTGGTAAAAGAATGTTAATTATTGGAGCTAATCGATATGGAGAATCTTTAGTTAGAGAATTATTAAGAGAATCTAAAAATAAATACATTAATAATGTTTCTGAGATTCCAATAGCTTTTGTAGATGATGATCCTAACAAATATGGACAAGAAATTCATGGATTGCGAGTAGTAGGTAGGTATCAAGATTTATTAGGAGTTATTATTAAATATAAAATTGATGTAATTGCTATAACCATGCCATTATTATCAGCTGAACAAAAAAAACAAATTATAAATATGGCAGAAAAAACCAAATTGCCAGTTAAAATTTTACCAAGCACTAATGAAATTCTTTCTGGTAAAATAACTAAAAATGCTTTAAGAAAAATTTCTATTGAAGATTTATTAGGAAGAGAAGAAGCCAATATAAATTGGCAGCTTATTAGAAAAGAAATAGTTAATAAGCAAATTTTAATTACAGGAGCGGGTGGTTCTATAGGTTCTGAATTATGCAGACAGTTAATTACATTAAGTCCTAAAACCTTAATTTTAATAGATAATTGTGAATATAATTTGTTTAATATTGAAGAAGAATTAAAAAATTTGTTAAAAAATAAAATTTTAGAATCAATTGAAATTAAAAGATACTTAATAGATATTTATGATGAAGTTGCAATTTCTCATGTGATGCAAACATGTAAGCCGCAAATAATTTTTCACACTGCCGCATTTAAACATGTTCCTATTCTTGAAAATCAAATTAGACAAGCTGTTAAAAATAATATTGTTGGCACTATGATTATGGCAAGAAATGCTATTAAATTTTCAGTGGATAATTTTGTTTTAGTTTCTACGGATAAAGCGGTTAATCCAATAAATGTTATGGGGACCACTAAGAGAATTACAGAGATGGTATGTCAATACTATAATCAAATTTCTAAAACTAAATTTATTGCAGTTAGATTTGGTAATGTGTTAGGATCAGTTGGTAGCGTGGTGCCTATCTTTAATAAGCAATTAGAAGAAGGTGGTCCAATAACGGTTACTCATCCTGAAATGTCTAGATTTTTCATGACTATATCTGAGGCGTGTCAATTAATTTTACAAGCGTTATTTTTAGGTAAAGGTGGGGAGACTTTTGTGTTAGACATGGGTGAACCAATTAAAATTAAAGATTTAGCCGAAAAAATGATTAGATTATCTGGTAAAATACCTAACGATGATATTAAAATTGAATATACTGGTTTAAGAGCAGGTGAAAAGTTGCATGAAAAATTATTTTATTCAGATGAAAAATTACAACAAACTTCGCATCAGCAAATTCAATTAGCGTTACCTTATCAATTAAACAATGAAACATTATCTGGCATATTAAATAACATAGAAATTGCTTGTGTTAATTATAATGAAGATCAATTAAGTATTTTGTTAAAAGAAATTTTAAATTCAGAAATTAAATATATAGAGTATGTAAATGCGTAGTTTAAAAGAATTAATTAAAAATCAATGTAAATTAGCAGTTGAATTTCTTTATCCTGAATTACATAATGAAACTATAGAAGTTTCTGCAACTACCAATTCGGAATTTGGGGATTATCAATTTAACAGTGCAATGCGGTTTAGTAAAATATTACATAAATCTCCTAGAGATATTGCTAATAATATTGTTAATTATTTTCAACAGAAAAATTATAATTTAACTAATGAATTAAAATTTGCAACAATGAATGTTGCGGGTCCAGGATTTATTAATTTTACTTTATCGAATGATTTATTAGCTGAAAATGTAAAATTATTGGTATTAGAAAAAAAGTTTACCTGGGAAACCTCAGAACAACTAAGCGAAAAATTATTATTAAATAAAACTAAAGTAATAATTGATTTTTCTTCACCTAATATTGCCAAAGAAATGCATGTTGGGCATTTACGTTCAACAATTATTGGCGATTGTTTGGCTAATGTTTTAGAATATGCAAATTATGAAGTATTAAGAATTAACCATCTAGGTGATTGGGGTACTCAATTTGGGATGTTAATTGCTTATTTAAAGTCTAAAAATGTATTAGATGCAGAAATTAATTTATCTGATTTAGTTGGATATTATAAAAAAGCAAAATGTTTATTTGATTGTGATGAAAATTTCAAAAAAAATTCTCAACAGGAAGTAGTATTGTTACAACAAGGTTCTAAAGATTCTTTGTATATTTGGAAAAAAATTTGTGATATATCAACTAACGCCTATCAACAGATTTATAAATTATTAAACATTAAAATTATTGATAGGGGTGAATCTTTTTATAATTCAATGTTACCAGAAGTAGTTGAGGATTTTAAACAGCAACAATTATTAGTAGGCTCAGAAGGTGCTCAATGTGTATATTTAGAAGGGTTTGTTGGTAGAGACAATAATCCTTTACCGTTAATCATAAAAAAATCTGATGGTGGGTACAATTATGCAACTACCGATTTGGCTGCAATTAAATACCGGGTAGCACAAGAGAATGCTTCTTGGTTAATCTATGTTACAGATAATGGTCAGTCTTTACATTTTGCTATGATATTTGCTGCTGCTAAACAAGTAGGTTATACACTTGGTAAAGATATTAAATTTGATCATGTACCGTTAGGGTTAGTATTAAGATCAGATGGTAAAAAATTTAAAACTAGAGAAGGGGATACTGTAAGATTGCAAGATTTAATAGATAATGCAATTGAGAAAGCTAAAAAATTATTATCTGAAAAAAATTCAGAATTATCTTTAGCAGAATTAGAAAGATTGGCTGTAATTATAGGGGTTAATGCTATAAAATATGCAGATTTATCTAATAATCGTAATAGTGATTATGTGTTTGATCTAGATAAAATGTTACAGTTTACTGGAAATACTGCTGCATTTTTATCTTATGCCTATGTTAGAATTAATAGTATAAAATCTAAATGTAATCAAGAAAATTTAGAAAAAATATTTGCAAACACTACATTAGAAATAATAGAAGTTTATGAGCGTAATTTAGCATTAAAAATTTGTAAATTTCATGATATATTAAATAATGTTATTGAAGAATTATTACCCAATCGTTTAACTGAATATTTATATTTATTAGCAGAAGATTTTCATAGATTTTTTCATGCTTGTAAGGTAATTGATTCGGAATTTCAATACAGTAGGTTATTATTATGTGAAGCAGTAAGTAACATTTTAAAACAAGGTTTTGATTTGTTGGGTTTAAAAGTAGTTGAGAGAATGTGAAATAATTATATGGGTATATTATTTGATTTAGATGGTACATTAGTAGATACTGCAATGGATATTCTAGAAGCTATTAACAATTTATGTATAGAGTTAGGTCAACCAATACCAGATCAAACATTATTAAAAGATAATACTTCTTTTGGATTAAAAAAGTTGTTATCTATAGCATTAAATATGAATATTCAAGATTTAGATGATATAAAATTTAAACCATTAAAAGATAGGTTTAGATATTTGTATAGTAAAACAAATTTTATGCAAAGTGTTTTATTTGCTGGAATTCAAGAATTATTAGATAATTTAAAAATGCATAAGTTTAAAGTGGCATTAGTTACTAATAAGCATTATGAATTTGCATATTTGATTTTAAAAAAATTAAATATATTAAAATATTTAGATTGTATCGTAACTGCAGATATGGTGGTTCATCCTAAACCTGCTCCTGATCCTGTCTTATTAGCTATAGAGAAGCTTGAAACTATTCCTGATAAATGTTTATTTATTGGAGATGCTGAGCAAGACATAATAGCTGGCAATTTAGCAGGAGTTAAAACGGTTGGTGCTTTATTTGGGTATATCGGCAAGAATGTTAATACTAATAATTGGGGAGCAAATTATCTCGTCAATCATCCTACCGAAATATGGCCATTAATTAAAAAATTATACTTAAATTAATTCAACCCATTAATCTATAAACCTCAGATACGTTCTTAGGTGAGGGCGGTTCAGCGAACAACCCTGCGTCTTAGGTGATCAGTTTGACTATAGAACTTTAAATAATTTTGAATTAGCATTATAGAAGTTAGAATGTTTGTTTCCTAATAACCTCAGTTCGACGAAATTAAAAAGCTAATAGTTTTTCTCGCGTTCAATAATCAAACATAAGAAAAAACTTAATAGGTCTTAATGATTTTTTAGGCTTTTTAATTTTCGTCGAACTGAGTAATATATTAAGGGGCTAGAAAGCTATCTCAAGTTTAGCTAATCATTTTTAAATTCCTTTTTGATTTTATCTATCCACAATGGTAGGATAAATTTATTGTTAAGCTATGAAATTTAATTATAAAACTGTTTAAACCTCAGTTCGACAAAATTAAAAAGCTAATAGTTTTTCTTGTGTTCAACAATCAAATATAAGAAAAAACTTAATAGGTCCTTAATGATTTTCTAGGCTTTTTAATTTTCGTCGAACTGAGGTTTTAAAATAAATTATTAATTTAGAGATTAAACTAATGAGTTGGTTTTCAAAATTTATACCAAAAATTAAAATTTCAAATGCGGTTAAAAGAACTAGTATCCCAGAAGGATTGTGGTATAAATGCTTAGAATGTACTGCTTATTTATTTAAAAATGAATTAGAAAAAAATTTGTATGTCTGTCCTAAATGCAACTATCATATGCGGATTACTGCAAGGCAAAGAATTGAATTTTTTTTAGATAAACATCCCCAAGAAGAAATCTCGTTCGATTTAAAACCTATAGATTTACTTAAGTTTCGTGACACTAAAAAATATAAAGATCGGTTGATAGAAGCTCAGAAAAAAACTAAAGAAAATGATGCTTTAATTGTAGTAAAAGGCAGATTAAAAGGTTTGCCGCTAGTTGTTTGTGCGTTTGAATTTAATTTTATTGCAGGTTCTATGGGCGCAGTTGTTGGTGAAAAATTTGTACAAGCGGCAAATGTTAGCTTAAAAGAAAATATTCCATTAGTGTGTTTTTCTTGTAGCGGCGGAGCTAGAATGCAAGAATCGTTAATATCATTAATGCAAATGGCTAAAACTGCCGCAGTATTGAAAAAATTATCTGATCAAAAAGTTCCTTATATTTCAGTGTTAGTAGATCCTTGTACTGGAGGAGTGTCAGCTAGTTTAGCTATGCTTGGAGATTTAAATATTGCTGAGCCTAAAGCTTTAATTGGTTTTGCAGGGGTTAGAGTTATAGAACAAACTGTTAAGGAAAAAAAATTACCAGAAGGTTTTCAAACTAGTGAATTTTTAATGGAAAAAGGTTTTATAGATTTGATAATTGATCGTCGTCAACATCGAGAAACTATATATAGTATATTGTGGAAGTTAATTGGTAAAAATAGTATATTTGAATTTATTAACAAATAAAAATTTAAATATATAAATAATAAGTAAGTAAATAAATAAGTAAATAAGTAATGAACGAATTAGATTATATTGTAATAATATTTTTGTTAATCTCAGTTTTAATTGGGTTCTCTAGAGGATTTATTAAAGAAATATTAAAATTGATTAATGTAATAGCTGCAGCATCTGGTGCATTGTATTTTAAACCATATTTATCTGGAATTTTAAATATAATCCAATCTGAATTTATTAAAGAAATTATAGCAATTGGGTTAATTTGGATTGGTATATTTGTTTTTGGTAATTTTATTATTTATTTAATCTGTAAATTAATGAATATTCAAGGTATTATTAAAATAATAGATAAATTATTAGGAATTATCTATGGATTATCAAGATGCTTGTCTATATGTTTAATAATAGTTATTTTAATGGAAAAAAGTCAATATTTGGGTAATGAAAATTTTTGGCAAGAATCTTTATGTGTTACTGAAGTTAAGAAAATCTCAGTATTATTAGAAAAATCTTTACCAGATCCATGGAAAAATAAAATAAATGAATTTATAGATATACACTTGAATAATAATAACAACAACAATAATAACAATAAATTATAATAAAAAGGACAATTTTTATTTATGGAAGAAATGTTAAAATATAAAGATTTTTTAGATAATATAAAAAAAATATTAAACAATAATTTGGATGTTTTTGTTTATGAAATAAGAAATTTTATTGAATCACAATTAATTGCTAAATATATTGTAAGTTTGACCATAAAAGATAATAAAATCATGGAAATTGCTATTAATGAATTATTAATAAATTCTATAGAACATGGTATGTTAGAAGTAAATTATTCTTTGAAAAGTCAATTATTAAAAAATAATCAATGGGATCAATATGTAGAAGAAAAGCTTAAAGAATTGCCAAAAAATAAATGTGTAAAAATGTTTTTTAAAAAAACTGCAACTCCTAACACAATATTGATAGAAGTTTTAGATGGAGGGAAAGGTTTTAATCTTGATTTTTTACAAGAAAAAAAAAGAAATTCCCCATCTTTAGAACATCATGGTAGGGGAGGGATGTTAATTGAATTAGGATTGCCTAATTTAAAATATAATGAATTAGCTAATGGTGCTGTATTTTATCTTACTTGTAATATAGAAAAAACAAATGAAAACAAATCGTTACCCTTAAGTGAGTAGTTAATGTCTTTAAAATGGTTTGTAGTACATTGTTATCCTAATAAAGAATTATTTGCTGCAAATCATTTAAATAATCAAGGAATTATTACTTATATCCCTCTTTACAAAAAATTAAGACGTCATGCGAGGAAAGTTGATACTATCTTAGCTCCATTGTTTCCTAGATATTTTTTTGTACAATTAAATTTGAATAATAATTGGTTCCCAATAAATAATACATATGGAGTTAATTATTTGTTAACTAATACCAAAGGTTTACCTGCAAGTATTTCTGATCATATTATTAAAGAATTACAGAGTCAGGAAGATTTAGAAGGGGCAGTCAGTTTGTCAGCGCTGAAACTTTTTGAACATGGTGATAAAGTGAGAATTAAAGAAGGTGCTTTTATTAATCAAGTTGCTATTTATGAAGAAATGACAGATACTTACAGGGTAAAATTATTGATTAATTTAATCCAAAGATCTATTGAAATCTCTATTCCTTGGTATGCTATAGAAAAGGTATGAAAATATGAATTTAATAAATCAAAATAATTCTTCTCAAACAAATTTGGTAGAAGTAGAAAATGTATTCGATATACTTTTAGAAAAAATGAATACCTATGTTGCGAATGTTGCAGTTATTGGGTTAGGGTATGTAGGATTGCCATTAGTTTTTGCATTGTCTAAAAAATTTAAAGTTATTGGTTTTGATATAGATGAAAATAAAATTAATAGCTTAAAAAATAATAAATCTTATATTAAAAATTTTTCAGATCAAGAGATAATTAATTTAAATGCTTCTAATAATTTTCAAGCAACTAATGATATAAATATTTTAAAACAAGCAGATATCATTTTAATTTGTGTGCCAACTCCGTTAACTAAAAATCGTGATCCAGATTTAAGTTATATTACATCAACAGGTAAAATTATTGGCAAAATTTTAAAGCCTGGTAAATTAATTGTATTGGAATCCACTACTTATCCTGGAACTACTCAAGAAGTATTAAAACCTTTATTAGAAACCAAAAGTAATTTGTTAGCAGGTAAAGATTTTTTCTTGGGTTATGCTCCTGAAAGAGAAGATCCAGGTAATAAAAAATTTAGTGCAGTTAATATTCCCAAAGTGATAGGGGCAGATGATGAAAAATCAAAACTACTTCTTATTAAATTGTATAGTAATATTGCGCCTGAAGTAGTTCCAGTTAATTCTACCCAAACTGCAGAAGCTGTAAAAATTTTAGAAAATATTTTTCGCTGTGTAAATATAGCTTTAATCAACGAATTAAAAGTTGTTTTTGATAAAATGAATATTAATATTTGGGAAGTGATAGAAGCTGCTAAAACTAAGCCATTTGGATTTATGCCGTTTTATCCTAGTCCAGGGTTGGGTGGACATTGTATTCCAATCGATCCATTTTATTTAACTTGGAAAGCTAGAGAGTATGATGTATTTACTAAATTTATCGAATTAGCTGGAGAAATTAATAATTCTATGCCTGGTTATGTGATAAATAAATTAAAAAATGCATTAGATGATAGGTTTGCTAAAGCATTAAATGGAGCAAAAATTTTAATTATTGGTATTGCTTATAAAAAAAATGTTGATGATGTTCGAGAAAGTCCTGCATTACATATTTTCAAAAAATTAATAGACAAAAAAGCTGAAGTCGATTATTTTGATCCTTATGTGAATTTTATTCCAAATAATAGAGAATTTTCTGAGTTATCTCATATTTATTCTATTAAATTAACTAAAGAAAATTTAAAATTATATGATGCTGCGATTATTTGTACAGATCATGATAATATAAATTATCAATTACTAGTTGAACATAGTAAATTAATTGTTGATACGCGTAATGCAACATCTATAATTAATAATAATGAATTAAAATTAACTAATATTGTGTATGCATAAGAAAATTATTTTAATTACAGGGTGTGCAGGATTTATTGGCTACAGTATATCTAGAAAATTATTGCTTGAGAATAATTTAGAAAATTATTTAATTATAGGCATAGATAATTTAAATGATTATTATGATGTTAATTTTAAAAAAACTCGTTTAGCGATTTTAAAAAAATTTAATAATTTTGTTTTTTATCAATTAGATCTTAAAAATCAACAAGATATTTTAGGGTTAGCTAATCTCCATCCAGAAATTAATTTTATCTTACATTTAGCGGCTCAAGCAGGAGTGCGTTATTCTTTAACTAACCCTTTTGCATATACTGATAGTAATATTACTGGATTTTTAGCTATTTTAGAACTTGCTAGAAATTTAAAAAATTTAGAACATTTAGTTTATGCTAGCAGTTCTTCAGTATATGGTAATAATCAAAAATTACCTTTTTCTATTCAAGATAGAGTAGATACTCCAATTTCTTTATATGCAGCAACTAAAAAATCTTGTGAATTAATGGGGCATTGTTATAGTCATTTATTTAAAATTAAAATAACTGGTTTAAGATTTTTTACAGTATATGGTCCTTGGGGTAGACCAGATATGTCCGCATTTATTTTTACTAAAGCTATATTAGAGAATAAACCAATACCAGTATTTAATTATGGTGATATGCGGCGTAATTTTACTTATATAGATGATATAGTTTTAGGAACTATTAATTGTTTATTTAATTTAAATTCAAAATCAGATAAATTACATAATTTGTATAATCTAGGTAATAATCGTGCAGAAAAATTGATGGATTTTATTCAAGAATTAGAAAAACAATTAAATACTAAAGCACGATTAGATCTTCTGCCAATGCAACCTGGGGATGTAAAAGAAACTATAGCCGATATTACTGAATCTCAACAAGATTTTGGTTTTACTCCTAAAACCAACATTCAAGAAGGATTAAAAAAGTTTGTTAATTGGTATAAAGAATATTATCAATATAAATCAGTATGCGTTTAGTTTTAGTTATTAATTCATTAGGAGTAGGTGGGGCTGAAAAGGTTTTACTTAGGTTGGCGTATCATTGGAGCAAAAAAAATCATCAAGTTTTTTTAATCAATTTTCTAGAAGAAAAAAATTTTTATATAATAGAAGAAAATCCAAATTTACAAGTAATTAATTTTGGTGAAAAAGTAACTTTTAAATCTATTAATATTATTAATTTTGTTAAATTTGTTTTTAATTCAATTTTTAGAATATATAAATTACAAAAAAAGATTAAATCTTTAAATCCAGATCTTATAATTACTTTTATGATAGGTTCAAATTTATTAGGATTATTAGCTAATATATTTTATAAAATACCCATAATAATTTCTGAAAGAGCTGATCCTTCTAATTTATCTATCCCTAAATTCTATAAATTATTAAGAAGAATTTTATATCCATATGCTACTGCATTAATAGTACAAACTAAAGATATCGCAAATTATTTTGCTAAAAAATTATTTAAACATAAAATTTTTATTATTCCGAATTTTGTAAAAATGCCTAATTTATCTAATTTGTCAGACAAAAATCTATTAATTAACACAAAATTTAATAATATAAAAAAGCTAATCAGCATTGGTAGATTAGATGCGTTAAAAGATCATAAAACTTTAATTTATGCTTTTAGTAAAATAGCTAATATTTATTTAGATCTTACTTTAACAATTTATGGAGATGGGGTTTTACGTAATGATTTAAAAAATTTAATTGCCAATTTAAATTTATCTAATCGCATATTTTTACCTGGTATTGATTTGAATATTGAAAAACACTTGTTAGCTGCTGATTTATTTATATTTCCTTCAATTTCAGAAGGATTTCCTAATGCATTATGTGAAGCTATGAGTTATGGTTTGCCGGTAATTGCCGCTGATTGTTCAGGTAATATGAATATTATAACTCATGAAAAAGATGGATTATTGTTTAAATGTGGTGATATAGAACAATTATCTATATATATTTTAAAATTATTAAATAATCATGAATTAGCTAAAGAATTAGCGAATAACGCTAAAAATATTATTGAAAGATTTAATGAACAAAAAATTTTAAACTTGTGGGACAAAGTATTGGAATTTTCGGTTCTGTCGCAATAATAATTCTTGCAATGATGAATTATTTAGTTTCTAAGGGCTTTCGCATAAATAACTCATATTTGTAGTTGGAGCATGTTGCTTATCTTATCTTAGCTTGAAGCATATGCTCAATGGCCCTGTAAACCTCAGTTCGACGAAATTAAAAAGCCTAGAAAATCATTAAGGACCTATTAAGTTTTTTCTTATGTTTGATTGTTGAACAAGAGAAAAACTATTAGCTTTTTAATTTCGTCGAACTGAGGTTGTAATGTAATATTGTAGTATGTGTATATTAATTTTATATTAATTTTATGTTAAACTTTTTGATTTAAATCAAACACGAGCTGAATTTATGTTGATAACAGAACAAGAATTATTTAAGTTAGCGGAATTGTCAAAGTTAGATATAGATATTGATACTACGAATTATAATAAATTAATTCAAAATCTAAATAACATTTTAGAGCTTGTTGAACAACTAAACAGTATAGATACTAATGATATAGAACCAATGTTTCATGCTGATGATTTAGCTAAACAAAGATTACGTTTAGATGTTGTAATTGAAAATAATACTAGAGATGATTTACAAAACATCGCTCCTGCCAATAGGATCGAGAGTGGATTATATTTAGTCCCTAAGGTTATAGATCCATAAATTAAGATTTTAAGAAAATATTATGCTCAATAAAACTATAGAAGAATTATCATACGGTTTAAGAAAAAAAGAATTTTCTAGTGTAGAATTAACTAATTTTTTTTTAGAACGGATTAATAAATTTCAACCTAAGTTTAATGCTTTTATTAGTATTAATCCTGATTTAGCGATTGACGCTGCTAAACAAGCTGATTTACTTATTAGTAAATTAAATAATAAAGAACATAATGCTAAACCATTATCAGCTTTAACTGGGATCCCAATTGCCCATAAAGATATTTTTTGTACTAATGGAATTAAAACTAGTTGTGGCTCTAAAATGTTAGATAATTTTATTGCCCCATACGATGCAACTATTGTAAAAAAACTTAAAAATAACCACACCGTTATGTTAGGTAAAACTAATATGGACGAATTTGCCATGGGCGCTAGTAACGAAAACAGTTACTACGGTCCAGTAACTAATCCTTGGGATCCAAATAAAGTACCTGGAGGCTCATCAGGTGGATCTGCAGCTTGTATAGCTGCTCGTTTAGCGCCAGCTGCTACTGGTAGTGACACTGGTGGTTCTATACGCCAACCTGCTGCATTTTGTGGAGTAACTGGATTAAAACCAACTTATGGTAGAATATCTCGTTATGGGATGATCGCATTTGCATCTAGTTTAGATCAAGCAGGTCCAATTGCAACCACTGCCAAAGATTGTGCTATATTGTTACAAGAAATGGCTGGGTTTGATCCGTATGATTCTACTTGTAGTGAAATACCTGTTCCAAATTATTTAGCTACAATCGATAATAAATTAAATAAAATTAAGATTGGATATCCAAAAAAGTTTTTTGATAATAATTTAAATCCTCAAATTGCAAAATTAATTGAGCAAGCAATTGAACAATACAAAAATTTAGGCTGCAGTATACAAGATATTGATTTACCTTATACTGAACTTGCAATTCCTGCATATTACATAATTGCGCCAGCTGAATGTTCTTCTAATTTATCACGGTATGACGGGGTAAGATTTGGATTTAATTATTCTGAAGCTAAAAATTTAGATGAATTATATAAAAAATCTAGAACTTTAGGGTTTGGTGAGGAAGTAAAACGTAGAATTTTAATTGGAACTTATGTATTGTCTGCTGGCTATTATGATGCTTATTATATAAAAGCTCAAAAAGCAAGACGTTTAATTGCTAATTCTTTTAAAGCTGCATTTGAGAAGGTGGATTTAATTATTGCCCCAACTTCTCCAGAAACTGCATTTAATCTTGGCAGTAAAACTACCGATCCGGTTAACATGTATTTGTCAGATTTATATACCTGTAGTATAAATTTAGCAGGTTTACCTGCAATCTCGATCCCGGTTGGATTTGATTCTAATCATCTACCAGTAGGTATGCAATTAATTGGGAATTATTGGCAAGAAAGTGTAATTTTAAATGCTGCTCATCAATATCAACAACAAACCAACTGGCACCAACAAATGCCAAAAGGAATTGCTTAAATTATGCAAAACATTAATAATCATTGGGAAACAATAATTGGTTTAGAAGTGCATGCTCAATTAAAAACTCAATCTAAAATTTTTTCAAGTGCTTCCATTATTTTTGGGGGTGAACCTAATACCCAAGCTTGTGGTGTTGACTTAGGTTTACCAGGAGTATTGCCAGTATTAAATGAAAAAGCAGTACAAATGGCAGTTAAATTTGGGCTAGCAATTAATGCAACTATTAATAAAAAATCTATTTTTGCCAGAAAAAATTACTTTTATCCAGATTTACCTAAAGGATACCAAATTAGTCAATTTGAAGAACCTATTGTAAAATCTGGATTTTTAAATATTTTAAATGAAGAACAAAAAACCAAAACAATTAGAATTACCAGGGCACATTTAGAAGAAGATGCTGGAAAATCTTTACATGAAGATTTTCATGGATTTACTGGCATTGATTTAAATCGAGCAGGTACTGGATTGTTAGAAATAGTTTCTGAACCAGATTTATCTTCAGCGATTGAAGCAGTTAATTATTTAAAAACTCTGCATTCTTTAGTTAAATATTTAGAAATTTGTGATGGTAATATGCAAGAAGGATCTTTTAGGTGTGATGCTAACGTATCAGTTAGGCTTAAAGGCAACAAAGTTTTAGGCACAAGAGTTGAAATTAAAAATTTAAATTCATTTAAATTTATTGAAAAAGCTATTAACTATGAAATTGAAAGACAAATTACTGCATTAAATAATAACGAAAAAATTTACCAAGAAACTAGATTATATGATGTTGCTAATCATGTAACTCGCGTTATGCGTTCTAAAGAAGATAGTAATGACTATCGTTATTTTCCAGATCCAGATCTATTACCATTATGCTTAGATGAACAATTTATTGAAGCAATTAGACAAACTTTACCAGAATTAGCTCAAGCTAAAACTCAAAGATTTATCCAACAATATGGTTTATCTGAATATGAAGCGAATTTATTAACTACCAATCGAGATTTAGCTAATTATTATGAACAAACCGTTAAAATTAATAATCAATTTAAATTAACGAGTAACTGGATCGCTGGCGATCTAATGGCTGCTTTAAACAAGCAAGATCTTGAGATCCAAAATTCTCCGATTACTCCTGAAATTTTAGCCAAGCTTATTATTAGGATCGTAGATCAAACTATTTCAGGTAAAATTGCTAAGCAAGTATTTGAAATTGCTTGGAATACCCAACAAGATCCGGATGTTATTATCCAAGAAAATAATTTAACCCAAGTAACGGATCAAGGTTCAATTGAGAAGATCATTGATGATATTATCAATAACTTTCCAGAACAAGCAGCGGAATATAGAAGTGGTAAGGATAAATTATTTGGATTTTTTGTGGGGCAAGCAATGAAGGCAACTCACGGCAAGGCTAACCCTGAATTAGTAAATCAATTGTTAAAACAAAAATTAAGGTAACTGCTCGTCTCTTTAAATAAACTAACCGGCTAGAGCCATTTGAGTAGCAATTAAAGGATTATGCCCTTTGGCTCAGAGATCCCCTTATTTGAAATCTATCGTGTGCACACATTTTTTAACCTTATTTGATAAAAATAATAATTAGTAATTAATTTTTCTGGTAATTCTACGAAATAATAAATGATAATATTAAACAGGGCAAACTTATTTAATTAAAATTATTTAAAATTTTGCTTCACCCCGTAAAGTTTAATAGTTATTGCGACAGAACCACAAAAATCGTGTAAATTCACTATAAGTGATTGTTTTTTGGTATATACTTTTATAAGTAATAATTATAAATAAAGTATATAAAAAATATGAATAATAAAATCAAGAAAAAACTTAATTTAGAAGATATAATAATTTTTAAAAAATTTGCCTATTATGAGGATTTAGCTCATAGATTAGCTTATGAAAATTTGGTTGATATAGGAAATACTGTACAGTTAAATTTATTAAATTATAACGAAAAAAAAGAAATAGCCACAGTAACTAGGATCCCTATTGAAAATCATAGTATTGTTGCTTATATTCTAGCAATTGAATCTGAAGATCCCAATTTACCTAACAAAGTACAAGTAATTTGGAGAGGAACTCATGATTTAGGTAGTGCTATTGCAGATTTAGACCCTATAAGCCCAGGTTATCAAGAATACTTAAAAGATAGAACAACTATTTTATCAACGGTTAATGAAACTATAAAAAGTTTAAAAAAAAAGAATGGAAAACCTATTTCTTTAGGTAGTTATGGGCATAGTTTGGGAGGAAGTTTAGCTCAAGTATTTGCAGTAGATGTTATGGATGCTATTACACAAAATAAAATTAATTCTAATTATAAAAAACAGCAACATCAAAAAACCAAATCTAATGAAGATATCTTAAAAAATATTAAACAATTTGTTATGGAAATTCCAGAATCATCTAGAGATGCTTTTTCTAATGTGAAAAATATAACTATTGGTACATTTAATTCAGCTGGAGTTTCTACTAATACTGTAGATAGAGCCAATGCTTTTGATATGTATTTACACAATAAGGTTCCTAAAGAAGAACGGCCGATGATTAGCTATTTTGCAGGATTAAATGATGGAGATGGAGTACAACAAACTGGGGAAAGTACAATTTTATCTCATTCTGATAAATCTCATGTATATTTGTTAAAAACTAATATTAATAATGAATATTATAAAAAAATGCTAAAAAATTCATTATATTTAGGAAATTTCATGTTGTTAACAACTAAAACTTTAATTTTAGGTACAAATTTATTTGCAAATCTAATATTTTCAAGAATGTTTTATAAAACTACTAGAAGTGCACTTGGTACTTTTAATGCTCATACTGCAAAATTATTTGATACACAACTTGATGAACAACGTTGCTTACAAAATAAAGTTGTTGATAATATGCAATTATTTAAAAATAATAATCTAATAGGTAAGCATAAAATAGAAAAAAGTTTAAATAAAAAAAGTAAATTACTTCAAAATCCTATAGTAAAATTTATACAAAAGAAAATTTATTTTATATTTGATAAAGTTCATAAAGCACATACAAAATTTAAAAAATAATAATAATTCTGAATTAGGGATAAGAGCGCATGAGCGATATCGAGATACTAGTTTTAAAACTAAAAACTAAAAAGGTACTGAAAGTAAAGATAATTTAATGACTATTATTGAAATTGGAAAAAAATTAAGTGTTATTAATTATATTTTTGATCGAGTGAGTAAAATTTTTACCATGCCATCATTAGCAAATCTTGTTGCCAAGCAAGTTTTACCATGACTAGCCGCCTTGTAGATTGGACATTAACGGATTATTATCTTGCTCAACTTGAAAATTGTTTAATTAGGGGGGTACCCTTAAATTTGGAGAAGATACATTAATTGTTTGCGAGAATCGATTTTTTTTAATATACTTAACATTCTTTGATTATAGGGAAATAAACATGAAATTACAGGAGTTGTTATCTAAAAGCGAAGATAGAGATTATTTAGAAAGCTTAACAGTTATACAATTAAATTTTGATGCAAATATAGATCAAATTGATAATGATTATTTGCTGAATTTATCAAGTACTATATCTACTTGTATTAATTTAGAAGAATTAATTTTACAATATGGTTTTATTGGTACTCAGAGAGAACTGAATTACAGTGTTTTATTTCAAGTATTGGAAAAATTATCTAAATTAGAAAAATTAGATTTAGATTTTAATTATATAGGTAATTTAAAAGATGATAATATTCAAGCTTTTGCTAACTTTATTTCCACCTCTAATTTAACTTATTTAAGTTTAGTAGATAATAATTTAGGATTGTTAAATTATTATAATTTGGAAAAGATTTTTATTGCTTTACCTAAATGTAAAAATCTAAAGCATTTATATATACTTGCTGATAATGAGCTACATTCTAAAGATGATTATACTTTTAATATGATCCACCAATGTTTTATTAATTGTTCTAATTTAATTAATTTAGAATGTTTTACTCCATATGTTTCTAAAGAAAGGGAAGCAAAAGCATCTACAATTAGAGCTGTTATAGCAACTAGAATGAATTTAAATAATAATCCAATATTAACCAAGTATTTTTCAAATGTTTTTAATTTTTCTGAAAACAATGTTATTGATAATGATAATAAAGAGTTAAATTTACAAGAAACTTATTTATTAGAAGATCATAATTGTAAAGAGAACAATTGGGGTAAGAATTTTTTCAGCAAGTTTAAGTCTTTAAATTGTACAATAATGTAAAAACCTCATTTCGACGAAATTAAAAAGCTAATAGTTTTTCTCGTGTTCAACAATCAAACATAAGAAAAAACTTAATAGTTCCTTAATGATTTTCTAGGCTTTTTAATTTTCGTCGAACTGAGGTTAAAATTTAAATTACCAACAATATAAATCCTTGAATTTCATACATGATCTAAATATTTTTCCACATCTAACGCTGCCATACATCCGGATCCAGCAGAAGTAATTGCTTGTCTATAAATTGGATCACAAACATCTCCTGCGGCAAATACCCCGGGAATCGAGGTGCTAGTTGCCATTCCATTCATACCGCTTTGGATCTTAATGTAACCATTTTGCATGTCTAATTGATCTTTAAATAATTTAGTATTTGGTTCGTGTCCTATTGCTATAAATACTCCATTGGTTTCCAAAGTATCTAATTGTTGAGTTTTTTTATTTTGAATTTGAATTTTATTTACTCCAGAATCATCACCCAATATTTCAACCACAGATGAATTAAAAATTGCCGAAATTTTTTGATTTTCGATTTTTTGATTTAATTTATCGATTAATATTTTTTCGGCCTTAAATTTATCCCCTCGATGGATAATAGTGACGTGGGATGCAATATTTGCTAAATACAGCGCTTCGGTGATTGCCGTGTTACCTCCGCCAATTACGGCTACTTTTTGATTTTTATAAAAAAATCCATCACAAGTAGCACAACCAGATACTCCTTTGTTTAAAAAAGCCTTTTCTGAAGGTAATCCTAAATATTTAGCATTAGCTCCAGTTGCGATAATTAAAGCATCACAAGAATATGTTTGACTGTCACCGGTTAACTTAAAAGGCTTACTATTTAGATCAACTTGTTTTATTTCGTCAATAATTATATTACAACCTAAATGTTTGGCATGTTCTTCCATGCGTTCCATTAAGACAGGACCTTGCAAACCAAAACCGTCTCCAGGCCAATTATCTACATCCGTGGTGCCAGTTAGCTGACCGCCCTTGATTAGCCCAGTAATTATTAGTGGAGATAAATTGGCTCTTGCTGCATAAATTCCTGCTGTAAAACCAGCAGGTCCTGATCCTATAATAATTAATTTATGATGTTGGATATTAGTTGTGTTCATAATTTTATAACCATTTTAATAATTTAAGATGTTGTTTAAAATAATAATTAATAAATTAGATCTATCTATAAATAAATAGTATATTATGGATGTTTTTTACAAAAATTAAAGGTTAAAAATTAAATATTAATAAATTAAAGATCCAAATAAAATGAGTAATAAAACCAACAGGTCAACAAAAAAAAATTCTTCTACAGCCCGTGGAAATTCAGTTAGTTATAGACATACAATTAATGATATAATGATCTTAAGGCATTTAAAAGAAGTATGGTTAATTATTTTATTAGCATTAGCAGGATTTTTTTTAATTTCTTTGGGAAGCTACCATCCATTTGATGCTGGTTGGTCTAGAACCTCTCAACATTTAGAAATTATGAATATTGCAGGTAATCTTGGAGCTTGGTGGGCGGATTTATTTTTATATTTTTTTGGAATACCAGCATATTTATTTCCTATAAGTTTAATTAGCTGTAGTTTAATTAATTTTTTTAATAAAGAATTTAATAATAATTTGTCTTTATGGGGAATTAGATGTTTTGGATTTATTATAACTTTATTATCAAGTTGTAGTATTTTGAGCTTATTAGAACACCAACAAATATTCGTGTTTAATTGGCAAACTCCTATATCTATAGGTGGAATTTTAGGAGATATTCTAAGCGATTATTTTTTTGAACATGCTAATTTTTGGGGAACAGTATTAATTTTAAGTTCATGTTTATTAGCAGGTATAACAGCAATGACAGGAATTTCTTGGTTTAATTTAATTAAATTATTATATTATATTGTTGAAAAAATCATTTTATCTGGTTTTAAATGTGCAACTTTAGGATTTATAATGTTTAAAAATATTTTCAATAAATTATTAAGTAATATTAAACGTTTATATAAAAAACAAGGAGCAATTATTAATAAAAGAAAAACTAATGATAAAGATGTCACTAATAATTTCAGTAATATTAAAAATATTATTAGTAAATTTATCAATAAATTATTGTTGGTTTTAAAAAAAAACAATGATAATAATAGTAAGAATAATAATTATAATATGCTGGTTGAAAAACCAGAAAATAAATTTGTAGATAAAATTGTATTAAAGAATAACATAGATCTACAACAGCAAGCTGCAAGAAATTTTATTAAACAAATGGAAAATAATAATAAAAATAATAAGAATAGTAATATTAAATTGAATACTAATGTTCAAAAAATAGGAACATCAACTAATATCTTACCAAATATTGATTTATTAGAATCATCTAGCAGTGCAGATCTTAAGTATTATGCAGATAATTTACCAGATGCTAGCAATATTCAAGCGAAACTTGCAGATTTTGGAATTATCGTGAAAATTGTAGATATTTTTCCAGGTCCAGTAGTTACTAGAGTCGAAATGGAATTAGCTCCTGGTACTAAGGCTAGTAAAATTACAACTTTATCTAAAGATTTAGCAAGATCACTTTCAGTTCCTTCGGTAAGAGTAGTTGAGGTTATTCCTGGTAAAACGGTGGTTGGTTTAGAGATCCCTAACAAAAAACGAGTTTTAGTTAGATTAAGAGATGTTTTATCTTCAGAACAATATGTTTTATCTACATCTTGTTTATCATTAGCCTTAGGTAAAGATATTTCAGGAGTACCAATTATTACTGATTTATCTAGGATGCCACATTTATTGGTGGCAGGAACTACTGGATCTGGAAAGTCTGTTGGGGTTAATATAATGCTATTAAGTATCTTATTTAAAGCAACTCCTGAGGATGTTAGATTAATTTTGATTGATCCTAAAATGTTGGAATTATCTATTTATGATGGGATCCCACATTTGTTAACTCCAGTGGTAACAGATATGAAAGACGCAGCTAATGCACTTAATTGGTGTGTTTTTGAAATGGAACGTAGATATAAGTTAATGGCAAGTATTGGGGTTAGAAATTTATCTAGTTTTAATATGAAAGCACAAACTGCTCACAATACTCGTAACCCAATTTCTCATCCATTTTATAACCCTAATGTTCCAGAAAATGCTAATAATAAAAAATATTTAGAAAAATTACCTTATATCGTAGTAATTATTGATGAATTTGCAGATATGATGATGGTAGTTGGTAAAAAGGTAGAAGAGCAAATTTCAAGAATTGCTCAAAAAGCTAGAGCTGCAGGCATCCATATGATTTTAGCAACTCAGCGTCCATCAGTAGATGTAATTACAGGTTTAATTAAAGCCAACATTCCAACTAGAATTGCCTTTCAGGTTTCGTCTAGGATAGATTCTAGAACTATATTAGATCAACAAGGAGCAGAGCAATTATTAGGTAATGGAGATTTATTATATTTACCTCCAGGTAGCGGGATCCCGGTTAGAGTGCATGGAGCATTTGTTAGCGATGAGGAAGTCCATAAAGTAGTTACTTGTTTAAAAGAATATAATAAAACTACTAAACAAGCGGCTGTAGATTTATTTAATTTATCTAAAATGCAAGAGATTTCAGGAAATAATTTAGATTTTGAAGATTGCGCTGATTTTGATCCATTATATGATGAAGCTGTTGCAATAGTTACTAGTTCACGTAAAGCTTCCATTTCATATTTACAGCGTCGATTAAAAATAGGATTTAATCGTGCGGCTCGTTTAATAGAAGATATGCAAAAACAAAATATAGTTTCAACTCAAAGTAATGGAGTTAGAGAAGTTTTAGCTCCACCTCCTCCTTCTAGTCAAGGAGATTAATATTTATGATAAATAATAAAGTTAAATATAAAAATAATCTAAAAATTTTAATAATTTTATGTTTATTAATCTCGCCAATTTCTAAAGGTTTAGCCACAATTGAAAATAATTCTAAAATCAATTCAGAATTACTTAAATTATTAAATAATATTAAATTTATCCATGCTGATTTTACCCAAACAATGATTAATAAATCAGGAGATGTATTACAAGAACAATCTGGAGTTATTCAATTAAAAAAACCAAATTTGTTAAGTTGGCAAGTATCAAAACCTGATCATTTATTGATTATTATAGATGGAAAAAATATTTGGAATTATGATATAGATTTAGAGCAAATTACAGTTAAAAAATTTAAAGCGGACAATCATAATTATAAAATTATTAATTTATTATTAGGTAATATAATTAATAAT
>CAIKKE010000037.1 GCA_903827925.1 uncultured Francisellaceae bacterium | reverse complement strand
TTAAAAAAATATATAAGATAATTTTTATATATTTATTATGTTTTTTTATAAATACCATAATAAATCGCATATTAATGCTAAATAGCATACAATTTACCATTTTCTAAATTATAAATTTTATCAAATCGTTTAGCTAAACTTAAATCATGAGTAACCATTATAACGGCAACTCGATATTTAGCATGTAAATTACTTAATAAATCAACAACCATATTAGCACTTTCTAAATCTAAATTGCCAGTTGGCTCATCCGCCAAAATACAATCTGGATTGTTAATTAATGCTCTAGCTATCGCTACCCTTTGCTTCTCTCCACCAGACAGCTTATTGGGATAAAAATATAATCTACTATCTAGTCCTAACTCTACCAGCAATTTAGTTGCTAAATCTTTAGCTTTAGATAACCTAACTTTACTAATTAATAATGGCAAATAAACATTTTCTAATACTGTAAATTCTGGTAATAAATGATGTAATTGATAAATAAACCCAATTTTATGATTACGTAGATCAGATTTATCTCTTTCTGAAATATTTTCTAAATCATACCCAGCCAGTAAAATTTTACCTTGACTTGGCACATCTAATCCACCTAATAATTGTAATAATGTAGTTTTACCTGAACCTGAACGTCCCATAATAGCTAACTTATCACCACGATATACTGTTAAATTCACTGCAGATAACACTGTTACTGGATCTACAATTTCATCACTAGAGAAAATTTTAGTTACTTGTTGACAATCTAAAATTACTTCATTCATAACGTAACGCCTCTGCTGGTTTAATGTTGCTCGCCCGCCAAGCAGGATACAAAGTTGCGATAAAACTCATAACTAATGCTCCAAACACCACCCAAAATACATCCCTAAGATGAATATCTGAAGGTACAAAACCAATAAAATATGCCTCTTCGGTAACAAATTGAATTTTTAATAAATTCTCTAACCAATTAACTAATCTTGTAATATTATTAGCTAGCAGTAACCCTCCTATTAAACCAATCAAAGTCCCTAGTAACCCAATTAAAGATCCTTGTAACATAAAAATAACCATAATTTCTTCGCTTGTGGCTCCCATTACTCTTAAAATTGCAATATCTGATCTCTTATCCATAACTAACATAATTAAACTCGAAACTAAATTAAATCCTGCAACTGCAATAATTAATAATAAAATACAACCCATAACGGTTTTTTCCATCTGTAATGCATCAAAAAATGCTTTAAATTCTAAGGTCCAATCAACTACCGAATATTTATGCTCAAATTTATCACTAATTTCATGAGCAATTTTAGGCGCCTTTAATTCATCTATAACTTTTAACTGGATCCCCGTAATTCCATGATGCATTTTATATAATTTACTAATGTCTTTAATATTTACAAAAATATGATTTTGCGCATAAGGAGTACCTCCTTTTAAAATACCTCCTATAGTCATTTTTTTTATTCGAGGATCAACCCCTGTTGGTGAAACATTCAGATCTGGCACCATCAAATTAATCGTATTATTAATCTCTAATCCTAAATTATCTGCTAATTCTCGACCTATAATCATGTTAAATTTATGTTTAGTTAAATTATCAATCTCACCACTAACCATATTATTAGCCAATGGATAAACATTATTAATTTGTAATGGATCTATACCTATTATCATAACTGGCTTACTATATCCATTAAATATCAATAACCCATGTTGCGCAATAAAAGGAGCTACCCCTGAAACTTGATTATCTTTTTTCAAATCTAATACTAGCTTTTCCCAGTTATTTAAAGTACCAAAATAATTTTTTAAAGTAATATGTGGATTGCTGCTTAAAATTTTAGATCTTATTTCTTTAGAAAAGCCATTCATCACAGATAATACGGTAATTAATACCATGACACCTAATGCAATACCTAATATAGAAATCAAAGAAATAAAAGAACCAAAGTGCTCTTTTCTTTTAATGAAAAAATAACGTAATCCTACGAAAAACACATAAAAATTAATTCTCATACTTTAGTTCTCATATCTTAACTCTCTCATCTGTGACCTATGCTATTATAATAAATATGCGTAAAAATTTATTAAAATTCAAACTGAAAATCAAACCATCCCCCATATTAAAAGGATTTTCTTTAGTTGAACTTTTAATTACTGTAGCAATAATTGCAATCTTAGCTAGTGTAGCAATTCCTAACTACCAAGAATATAGAACTAAGGTTATGTATAATAATTCTATGAATATGTTAAACCAAAATAAATTAGCCATTAATAAAGCCTACTTAATAAATAATAAAAGCTGCCCTAGAGATGAATTCATAAATAACACCTTAAATTCTAGTTATTTTGGAGATAAAATAACTAATACTGGATGCAATTTACAGCTATTCAGCAATTCTGTTCCGCAAATTACATTAACTGCTAATACAACTAATGCAACTAATGCATTTAATGATGAGATACAATTTATCTGCACTATTAATTCTGCTTTAACTTCTGATGCAAAAACCACTATACGAAAATATTTACCTGATTGTGATTAAATTTAGAACAAAAAAAATTAATTGTTAATTATTTATTTTTTAAAGTATTAATTTCTGGTTTATTCCAAGTACCAGTAACTTTATATTTTGCAAATTTAAATTGGCTAAATTTAGCACCTGACGCATAATCAAATAACCAAACTGCAGCCCCAATTATTGGATTACCAGCAGCAACGGCAGCTGCTAGCGGTAAAGTAGTCCCTGCTTTACTAGTAACTTCGATAAGCAAATCTAATTGTTCAGTAAGTAAAGAAGTTCTGCCGCTAATAATTATATTAGCTGATGGTCCTACAATAAAAACTTTATTTAAATTTAATTCACCATGATTCAAATCCAGATCGCCTATTACATTATCAAAAGAAAATCCTCGATTAGTAACATCGCTAAAATCCAACAACAATCTACGCTGAATATTTTCTATATTTAACAATCCAATTACCCTACCAAAACCAGGATCTAATCCTAAAATAAAGCCTGAATTAATGTTAATTTTTAATTTTCCAGTAATTTTAGAGAGATCTACAGTAAAAGGATCAGCAGATGAATTTAAATCAAAATTTATATAACCATTACCATTAGCGATAAATTTAGTATTAATATTTAATTCTCTTAATCCACTTCCAAAATCCACGCTATTTATTTTACCATTAATTGTAGTATTAAAATTATTTACATCTTTTATTATATTTCCAGAAAAATTAGCATTTATACTGTTGGTTAAAAAATTAAACTCATTAATTTTAAGTTCATTGATAATCGAACCTAAAGATTTCAAATTATCTTCTACAACATTAAAGTTAATTGCTCCCAAGTAAATGTCATCCACGTACAGCTCATTACAATTGAAATTTATATTTTCAATTAAAGACAATAATATCTTACCCATATAATTAGTATGTTTAAATTGTTTGCTTTTAATTTTTAATTTTTCGAAATCAATTATTAATTGATTTGCAGATGATTTTTTATTATAAATTATTGTACCTTTAGCATTGTCATTATTAAATAATAAACGAAACATATTAGCATCATTAATAATTTTAATGTTTTCAAATAAATTATCCAAAATATATAATTTATTAATCAACAACCAAAATTCTTTGGATTTCAACATATTATTTTGTGTATTATGTGCTAAAATAGTTTTTAAATTAAACCAAGAATTATTAATCATTAATAATTCTTTTTCTAACAAAAAATTTGTATGTATAGGAATATCGAATGCTTTGCCAATCAACTTGTCTGTTGCTATATAATCGTTGGCAAATTTTATATTTGTAAATATATTGTCTATTGGTATATTTGCAATTTTTAAACTGGCTTGATTTAATTTGCATTCACCTAAATATTTAATAAACTGTTCTTCAGGATTATTAAATTCTACAGGAATCAACAAATTAAACATTAAATCCATATTGCCCTGCATAGACAATTCAGCTAGATTGTCCCCTAAATCTTGTAATAAATTAGTTTTTCTTAAAAATTCTATACCTTTTAAAATTGGAGAATTTATTTGTGCTTCGATTAATAAAGGTTCACTATTAGCTAAATTTAATTTGGCTTTTAAAGATTTTACCGGTTGATTTAAGATAGAAGCTGCTGGTAATGTTGGGTACATATAAATTTCTAAATTATCATTAATAATTTTCATATTAACACTTAAATGTTCAAGTGATGGCCAACCTACAGCATACTTAAGCAAAACATCTTCAAATTTCATCTGTAAGTTAAAATTATTGTCAGTATCTATAAAAATTTCAGAAGATTTTACTGCACCGAATGATAACGCATCATTTAACCAAGAAATTAATTGAGGATCCATTAAATTTTCAGGTAAATATTTAAGTAATGTTCTTACATTGCTATTTTTATGGATTAAAGAAAATTTACCATTACTAAAATCATCAAGATTATTACTTTGAAAATTTAGGGTAAAATTTATTTGATCTATAATTAAATTGGCAATCAATTGCATGTCTGAATGAATTTTATGCTTAAATTTTATATTAATTTCACCCTCAACTTTATCAAGTTGTTGGTTAACATATAAATGATTAGCACTGAATGTAATATTCTTGGCAATAAAATTATTAATTTTAATATTTCCAGATAATAACATAAATAAAATATTAATTTTACCCTGGATATTATCTATTTTAATTTGTGGATAATTTTTTTTTTTATTTAATAAATTTTTGGAATGATTGTTTGCACTATCAGAACGTAAAAAAACTTCTTTAATTTCGATATATATATTAAAATTTTTAAAGTTTACTTTAATATCTGCAAGATCTAAAATATAATTAGAACGATTCTTTTGATTAAACCAATCACATATTTGTTCTTTGGATAAATTAGAAATTTTTTTATAATTGATTAAAATTTTACTAGCTGCTACCCACCCAAGAACAAAAATTATTAAATATAATAAAATTTTTAAACATATTAATTTCTTATGATTAGAAAAATTCAACAAAACTTAATCACTTTACGAAACAAATTCAAACCACCACAAACAATTGGCCACACAATAATGCTGGAAGGAATAGTTAACCAATAAGCTATATTATTAGCAGGATGTTTTATATATAATTGTAACCATAATCTAATTAAATGATTCAAACTAATTAATACTAATACCACCAAAAATTGTTGTACTAAAGTTAAGTTGCGAAATCTAGAAGACATTCGATCCGCAAAAAATGTAACTGGCATTAAAGATAAGCTAGTAATTCCAACCAAATTACCCAACAACAAATCAATAACTATACCTAACATGAAAGTAAAACTTAAACCTATCATCTCTGGAACAAAAATTATCCAATAAATTAATACTAACACTAACCAATTCGGCATTAACCATTTAAATTGATATGGTAACGGTAAAATATACAATAATATCGCAATCATAAAAGTAAATAATAATATTAATTTACCACCATAAGCTTTAAAAATATAATTTTTCCAATAGTTCATACTTTCAAGATTTTCCTTTAACTTCTTTACTATTCAATAATAATACTTCTCTACAACTATCTAAATTAGCTGCAGCTTGTAAAGTTACTGAAGCAAACGGAAAATTTACTTCTCTTTTTATTTTAGAAACTTTGCCTACTATATATCCTGAAGGATATTTACCTCCCATTCCTGAAGTAACAAAAACATCTTGTTCTTGAATATCTGCAGTTTTTGGCACATGCTGTAAATTTAAGGTATATAGATCTCCAGAACCTAACGCAATGGCGCGTAACCCATTTCTTAAATTTAATACTGGAATAGCATAACTTAAGTCTGTAATTAAGATCGCAATACTTATATTTTCTTCTACTGTTACTAGACTACCTAAAACACCATTTGCATTTACAATAGGTTGTCCAACATATGCACCTTGCAATGCACCACGATTTAATACAATTTGATGTTTAAATAAATCTGGAGTTGTTTCTATAACATTAGCTAAACTAAATATATGCATTTGAGTTTCAGAAAATCTTAATAATTCTCTTAATCTAATATTTTCTAATTCTAATGATTGAAAAATTTGTAACCTTGCTGCTTGAATTTTAATTAATTGCTTTAAAGTAACATTTTCTTGGGCTAAATTTTTATGTAAGATAAAATAATTTCTTAAATCTTTAAAAAATTCAAAAGGTAAATTAACTGTTTGTATAATGTAATATCTTGGAATTAAAAAAATTTTTTTTAATCCTGAAAAAGTATGATATTTATAATCCATAGTAAAGCAAACGCTAGCTATGGTTAATAAAATAGCAAATCTTAATAGCCTTACAGGACGATTGGAAAAAAGTGAATTTACTCTGTAGATAATAAATCTCCACCTAAATCCATCATTTCTAAAGCCTTACCTCCTCCTCTGGCTACACAAGTTAAAGGATCCTCTGCAACGATTACTGGCAACCCAGTTTCTTCCATTAATAATTTATCAATATCTTTTAGTAAAGCTCCACCACCAGTTAATACTAAACCTTTTTCTGCAATATCTGCAGCTAATTCTGGGGGAGCTTTCTCTAAGGCTAACAATACTGCATCAATTATTCCTGATAATGGTTCTTGGATCGCTTCAGAAATTTCATTATTATTTAGAATAAAGCTTCTAGGAACACCTTCAGCTAAATTTCTACCACGTACTTCTAATTCTTTAATTTCATTACTACGATATGCTGTACCAATTTCTTGTTTAATTCTCTCCGCTGTAGATTCTCCAATTAAAATTCCATAATTTCGTCTAACATAGTTAACGATGCTTTCATCAAACCTATCGCCACCAATTCTTGCTGACGCAGAATATACCACCCCACTTAATGAAATAATCGCAACTTCAGTAGTACCACCACCTATATCTACCACCATAGAACCACTAGCTTGATCAACTGGCATTCCAGAACCAATAGCTGCAGCCATAGGCTCTTCAATTAAATATACCTCTCTTGCTCCAGCTCCTAACGCAGACTCTCTGATCGCTCTTCTTTCTACTTGAGTAGCTCCACAAGGAACACAAATCAATACCCTAGGACTAGGTCTAAAAAACCGATTTTTATGTACTTTATGAATAAAATGTTGCAGCATTTTCTCAGCAACATAAAAATCTGAAATCACTCCTTCTCTAAGCGGCCTAATAGCTGTAATGTTACCTGGAGTTCTGCCTAACATTCTTTTAGCTTCCCAACCAACTGCAGCAACTACTTTTTGCCCCCCAGATCCGCGCTCTTGTCTAATTGCAACTACTGATGGTTCATCAAGCACAATCCCTTCCCCTCGCATACATATGAGAGTATTGGCTGTACCTAAATCAATAGATAAATCATTACTAAATAAACCTCGTAGTGAATCAAACATATATTAATTACCTTATACCTTATATACCTGTATATCTATATTTTTACTTTAATTATATCTATATTAATTCTATATCTTTTTATCTTTTGCTGAAAATTTAAAGTTATAAATTAACCTTTAGTCAAAAAAATTACAAGTGATTATAATATTAAATAATATTATAATAGCAATAATAGCATAAACCGAACAATTATTAACAAAATAGCGCTAATTAAAAACATATGTATTTAACTAAACAACTAAAAATCTTCGTTGCTTTAGATGACTAATCTAACCTATAATATGTTTATATTAGAGAATTTTCTGACTATTATAAATAAATAATAATAT
>CAIKKE010000036.1 GCA_903827925.1 uncultured Francisellaceae bacterium | reverse complement strand
CCAAAATTCAGGCAAAACTTTATTTTCACTAAACCAACCTAGATCACCACCATTAGCTGAAGTAGTTGATTCTTCAGATTTTTTAGCAGCTAATTTAGCAAAATCTTGTTTACCTTCTATTATAGATTTTTTTAATTTTTCTAAATTTTCCTTAATTTCCTGATCTGCAATATTGTTTTTAGGTTTAATCAAAATTTGTTTTGCTCTTAATTCTAAATAATTTTCTTTACTGCCAAATCTTTTGTCTTGAAGTTTTATAATATGAAAGCCACTTTTACTTTGAATCGGTTCAGAAATTTGCCCTACCTGCATATTTATTACTTGTTTTACAAATATAGAAGGAACTTGATTAATTTTTCTCCACCCTAAATCCCCACCATTTAATGCTTCCATGCCTGCAGAATAACTAGCAGCTATCTCTTTAAAATCTTTTCCTTGTTTTAAGTTTTCCATGACTTTAGTAACTTTATAATTTATTTCTTTTACATCAGCAGGAGTAAAAGTTTCTGGGCCTGGAATTAAAATATGCCCCAAACGATACTCTACTCCACTATTATCTTGACCAATTGGTGAATTTAAATATCCTTCAATATCAGCATTAGACACTTTAATATTATGAATAATTTCTCTTTCATGTAATCTTGCAATAATTTTATCATTTTTTAATTGCTCTCTTAAATCTTCAAAAGAAATTCCTTGCTCTTGGATCTGTTGTTTAAATTGATTTATAGTTAAATGCTCTTTTTTAGCTAAATCCAAAATAATTTGATTTATAGTAGTACTATCTACTTCAATTCCAATCTGTTTAGCTAATTGCAATTGAATTAAATCTAAAATCAATTTTTCTAATACTTGTTGGGTTAAAATGTTTTTCGGAGGTAAAGAAATATTTTGTTGCTTTAAACCATTATATATGATTGTTAATTTAGCTTTTAACTCTGATTTGGTAATAATATCTTCTCCTACTATCGCAACTATTTTATCTAATTCTTGCTGTACTTGAGCTGCTTGAGCTAACTTTGTAAATATAACTCCTGAAAAAACTATTAAACTTAATATAATCTGACTTAATATAATCTTTAAATATTTTTCTGCAATAACAGCTCTGAACATCGTTTTAACCTTAATAATTTAATAACTAATAATTTAAACTTAATAATATCTATATTTATAAACAAGCGCAAAAAAAAATCACATTAATTAAGTCAGTTGAAATTACACGGTTATTTTACCCCAAGTGCCCATCTTGAATTTAAGCAAAATATAGGTATACTACTGATAAACAAAAAATAATAATTTATCTGTATAACAAAAATTTTATAAAAAATTTCACCTAATATTTATGCAAACAATATTCAAATCCTTCATAAGCCTTTGCTTTAGCCCTAAAGGGGAAATAAAAAGAGGACTTTTTTTCTTAACGACATTAACAGCTTCTTTGATCTTAATAATGGCTGCAAAAACATGTGGATTGATTAATTTTACGGAAGAATTAAAAAATATTGTAAATAACAGCAATATTAACATTAAAAGATTTTGTATTTTTATTATTTATAACACTACTCTCATATTTTATTGCTATATCATGTTTTGTCTTTTTTGTAAGCGTTTTAGAAACATAGGTATTTCCCTTAAGTGGTTAATTGTTGTTTATTTAAAAATTTTAATAGTTATGGAATGGCAATCAATTAAAGAACCATTTTTATTTAGTATTATGATTACAAGCATTATTTTTTCGATAATTCCTAGTAACATCCCTGATTTATCCGTAGAACCTACAACAAGTAATTATTTTTTAAAACATTGGCGTGGTGAACATAGCCTAATAAGAAGTTGGTTTATTAATTCATGGGCAGCATCCTTAATTGCAACTCTATTAAATAAATGTGCAGATGTAATTATAGAAAAAACTCAATTTTCATTAAATTCAATCCGGATTTATACTGTAGTATTAATTACAATAATGGTAATTAATATATGGTTTTCTATTGGATGTTGGCGATCAGCTGCAAATCATAAAAAATTAACGAATCGTAAATTTTGGGCAACAATAGCACAAATGTCAATGATTTTTTCAATAATATACCTATGGATAGCATTTAAGCAAGTAATGGAATTTATAAAGATATCTACCAAAACTGATCAATTTTCAGAATATAATATTCAAGTACTAAATGAAGAAGAAATAGTACTTTCAGGTTATATGGCCTTTGGAATTGATAAGGATATAAGAAAAATTCTTGATAATAATAAAAATATTCGATTCATACAATTAAATAGTGGTGGCGGTAGAATAGGACCAGCACGTAACTTAGCAAAATTAATTGAAGAACGAAATCTGATTACATGCACTACAGGATGTCATAGTGCATGTTTATATCCTTTTATGGCTGGCAGGCAGCGTATAATCCAAGAGAATGCAAAACTAGGTTTTCACATGTATGCTCCTATTCCTGGTACAGATATCTGCCAATTTAAAAAAATAATTGATGCTGATAAAGTTTACTTTGAAAGCAAAGGGATCTCAAAAGCATTTATCGATAAAGCTTTTTCTACCCCTTCGAAAGAACTGTGGTTTCCAACAACTAAAGAACTAATAGATAATAATGTTATTACACATGTGATCAATAATCATGACCGCTAAGCTACAATTTCTAACAATACTTGATTAAACTTTTTAACAAAGCTTGCAGGATCTTTCAACTGTCCACCTTCGGCCAAAATTGCTTGATCTAACAATAAACTTGCAAAATCAGCAAATCTTTGAGGATCTTTTAGTTTTAAATTGGTCATCGCACTAACCATCGCGTGGTTAGGATTAATTTCTAAAATTGGCTTAGAAGTTGGCACCATTTGACCTGCTGCTTTTAAAATTCTCTCCATATGCGGAGTAACATCATGTTCATCTGCTACAATACATGCAGGAGAATCAATCAAACGCATTGTAACCCTAACTTCTTTGACTTTTTCATGCAATTCTTTTTGCAGATCTGTAATTAAATCTTTATAATCTTCAGAAAATTTTTGTTTTTGCTGCTTTTCTTGATCACTTTCCAGTTTACCTAAATCTAAACCACCCTTAGAAACTGATTGTAATTTTTTGTTTTGATATTCTGATAAATGGCTAATCATCCATTCATCAATTTTATCGCTGAACAATAATACTTCGATATCCCTTTTTCTAAAAATTTCTAAATGTGGACTATGTTTAGCTGCTTCAAAACTATCTGCAATTACATAATAAATATATTCCTGTTCAGGTTTTAACCTAGATATGTAATCATCTAAAGACACATTTGGTTGCGGATTATCTAAATAAGTAGAGCTAAACCTTAATAATTTAGCAATTTTACTACGATTATTAAAATCCTCAGCTGGACCTTCTTTTAACACTTGCCCAAACTCTTTCCAAAAATCTAAATATTTAGCTGAGTCTTTTTCTGCTATATGTTCTAACATTTCTAAGACTTTTTTTACCAAACTACCCCTGATAGCCGCAGTTACTGCACTATTTTGTAAAATTTCTCTAGAAACATTTAATGGTAAATCATTAGAATCCACAATTCCTCTCACAAATCGTAAATATAATGGCAAGAATTGTTCAGCATCATCCATAATAAATACTCTTTTTACATATAACTTTAAACCTTTAGGTTTGGCTATATGATACAAATCAAATGGAGCCTTTTTAGGAATATACAACAAAGATGTATATTCAAATTTACCTTCAACTTTATTATGGCTCCAAGAAATTGGATCTTCAAAATCATGCGCAATATGTTTATATAGTTCTCTATATTGCTCTTCCTTAATTTGTTGTTTAGGTAAAGCCCAAAGCGCAGTTGCTCGATTAATTACTTCTTCTTCTGGTAAATCAATAACTGTATCATCTTGATTATCATCTTTATTTACGGATTTTTCTTTATACATTACAATTGGTAAACTAATATGATCGGAATACTTAGTGATCACATGCCGTACATGCCAACCATTTAAAAATTCTTCTTCTTCTGATTTTAAATGTAATACTACTTCAGTACCTCTTTGTTCTTTGGTAACTTGCGCTACTTGATACTCTCCGTCTCCTTTAGAACTCCAGATAACCCCTTGATTGCGAGGAGCGCCAGCTCGTCTACTTGTAACTACTACCTCATTAGCTACTATAAAAGAAGAATAAAAACCTACCCCAAATTGCCCTATCAATAAAGAATCTTTAGATCGATCTCCAGTTAATTTAGATAAAAATTCTTTAGTACCAGATTTGGCAATCGTACCTAAATTATTAATTACATCTTCCATACTCATACCAATTCCATTATCCCGGATCGTAATGGTTTTAGCATTTTTATCTATTTCAACCCATACTTTTAAATCTGAATCGTTTTCGTACAATAAAGGGTCGGACAACGCTTCAAATCTTAATTTATCCGCAGCATCCGACGCATTAGAAATGATCTCTCTTAAAAAAATTTCTTTATTACTATATAAATTATTAATCATTAAATGTAATACTTGCTTCACTTCGGCTTGGAAACTCAAAGTTTGTTTTTGATCTTGAACAATATGTTCCATATTTTTTACTCCTTAAATTTTTAAATTTTTATTTAATTAAATTTTAATAGTTTTAATAAATTAAACTACGATCACCTAAAGCTCGAGCTAAAGTACCAATATTAGTACTTTCTAACTCTCCACCTAAAGGTACACCTTGAGCAATCCTACTTGCTTTTATTCCATATTCTTTAGTAAGTTCAGCAAAATAAAAAGCTGTAGTTTCACCTTCAACTGTTAAATTGGTCGCAAAAATAACTTCTTTAACCTTACCTCGTTCTAAAATAGTTCTAAACTCTTTCACCCCTAAATCTTCCGGAGAAATCCCGTCTAATGGGGATAACCTTCCTAAAAGTACAAAATATAGCCCATGATATTCTTTGGTTTGTTCTATCGCCAAAATATCTCCAGGATTTTCAACTACACATAACAACTGCTGATCCCTTGAATGATCCTTACAAATAACACAAATAGCACTTTCAGATAAAGTACGACAACTATTACATTTAGTAACCTGAAGCAAAGCTTTTTTTAAAGTTGATGCTAATTTACCCCCACCTTCTTTGTCTTGCTGCAAAATATAAAAAGCCATACGTTGAGCAGTTTTCGGCCCGACCCCCGGTAAACATCTAAATGCCATAATTAAATCATCAATTAAAGGGCTAAACATTTTGCATTATTCCTGCAATCATATAATATATTAGATAATTCCTAATTTTAAAAAATCAATCCAAAATTTCAATAAATACTTAATTTTTATTATTCTTTAAAAGATAAACCTTCGACATGTTCTATTTGACCATTAAAATTAGTAATTAGTTGTTGTAAATTCACATCTTCAGCAATAAATTGCTGTTCTTTCATTTGTTGTTGATATTTTAAAGTTTTATTTAATATATTAGGATTTGTAGTAAAATCTACATATTCAACTTTTAATTTAATTTCTTTGGCTAACAAATTGCTAAATGCTAATTGTAAATTATTAATATTTTTATTAGTTATCATTACCTGTTTTTCTTTATCAATTATCATTTTTATAACATTTTCAGAAATTAAATTAAAAACTGCATTAGCTGCTAAATCTTTAGTTAACCCAGAAATTTCTAATTTTTCAACTATTGATAAATAATCAAATTCTTTATTATTATCTTTATTGTCTTTATTGTCTTTATTGTCTTTATTATTATTTATAATATCTACATTACTTAATAATAACTTTTTTTCAACTAATTGCTGATCTTTCGGTAATTTTAAAGTTTTAAATGCTAACATACGTAAAATAGTCATTTCAAAACCAACTTTTACATCTGGAGTAAATGGTAGATTTTTAAACCCTTGTACTGCAATTTCATAATATAATTGTAAATCTTCTTCGGACGCCAAATCAGCCAACTCTAATAATAATTGTTTATTTGAAATATCATGTAATATAATATTATTTATATCATTTTCACTTAAATTATCTGACAACAACTGTAAAACTATTATATTTTTAATTATCAACTGAATATTTTGCAAAATATTCATAGGATCACAATTATCTAAAAACAAATCTTCAATTATTCCAACAACCTTATTTACATCGGAAAGAATTACTGATTTTAACAGATTAATAGTTTTAATTTCATCAGGTAGATTTAAAGCTTGAATAACTGCAGCATAAGTTATTTCTGGCAAATTATCACTAAACGCCAATACTTGTTCTAATAAACTAAGCGCATCTCTCATGCTACCATTAGCAGCTATAGCTAATTGTAATAAGCCTTCTTTATCAAAAACTTTATTTTCGATAACTAAAATTTTTTCTAATTGTTTGATAATCTCATTAACTGGTAAAAGTTTAAGTTTTAATTGCAAACACCTAGATAATATAGTAATTGGCAATTTTTGCGGATCAGTAGTTGCCAATATAAATTTAATATGTGCTGGAGGTTCTTCTAAACTTTTTAATAAAGCATTGAAACTATGATTAGATAACATATGAATTTCATCAATAATATAAATTTTGAATCTAGCTTTTGTAGGTGCATAAGCTAAATTATCTAAAATAGCTCTAGTATCCTCTACTTTAGTTCTGGAAGCCGCATCAATTTCTATAACATCTAAACAATGCCCTTGATTAACTTCGATACAAAAATTGCAACTATTACAAGGATTAGCTGAAATACCTCGCTCACAAATTAATGCTTTAGCAAAAATTCTCGCAATTGTAGTTTTACCTACTCCTCTAGTTCCCGTAAATAAATATGCATGATGTAATTTTTGACTATCTAATGAATTCTCTAGAATCGTAACTGCTGCAACTTGACTAACCACTTCTGTAAAATCTTTAGGTCGCCATTTATTAGCTAAAACTTGATAAGTCATTAAGAAAACCATTAATTTTTTAGAAATGTTGGAGGCAACCTTAAGATCTTAAGCACACACTAAGTTGCTACCGCTGTTCTCTTCCGAGCCTCACGGGGTTTACAACATCATGTTGCAAAATCTTGAGGTCACCATTTATATCAACATACATTCTACAGATTTAAGAATTGCTTTACAAGAAGTTATTTCTCCAAATACTTAAGCTTCCCAACCTTATCCTTCCAATCATCTGCATCCAGCAAACTCTCTTTGCTAGCCGTGATTACCGGCCATTTTTTAGCTAACTCAGCATTCAACTCAATAAAATTCTTCTGATCCTCAGGTACTTCTTCACTCGGGAAAATAGCATTAACTGGACATTCAGATTCGCACAAAGCACAATCTATACATTCCTCAGGATCTATAACTAAAAAATTAGCCCCCTCATGAAAACAATCTACCGGACAAACCTCTACACAAGTAGTATATTTGCACTTAATGCAATTTTCAGTAACTACGAACGACATAAAATCAACCTTTCAAATTTTCTAAACATAATAAACACTATTTCTACAATAAACTTTTTCTGTATGTTAATATATGGCTTCAATATTAAACAACTAGCTATATCAGCAATCTTAGCTGCTAAAATACCCGTAGCTAACCTATCGTCTATTAATAATATTTCTGAATTTATTGGAGTTTCACCAAATTCTAGTAATAAATATTTTTTTATATACTCAATACCATCCGTATAAGGTTTGGGTTGACTAATTACAAATATAATTTTTTCATTAAAATATTTATCTAAAAATTCTTTTCTACTTAATGAAGGATTATTAGAAAAAATAAAAATCTTCCTAGGTCCAAAAATTAATATTGCTCGCTCCAACCAATTAATAACCTCTGGTAATGGTTGTGACTCTCCATAAGAACTGAGTACCCCGTCGTAATCTAAAATTAAAATCTTAATTTTATTGACCTTTAAGCTATCTAACTCGAGCAATGTCACTTGATCTACATTAAACTCCATGGGTAAAACTTCTTTGCTGTTAACTTCATAGTTAACCTTATGATAGATTAAACACTTTTTTAAAGATTGGCGATGTTTATAAAAATAAAAAAATGTAAATAACATCCTAAATATAGGATTATTTTTGTTAAAGATTAATAACGATTTTATTATATTATAACAATTAATTAAGAACATATTATGCTAAATTATAAGTTATTAAATTTAAAATCTCCAGAAAATATTTTTTAAATAAAAACTATCTTTTATAATATATAAAATGTTATCATATTTATAGTTATTAATAATTTTTTAATAGTTTTAATAATTTAAGTTAAATATAAAAATAATCTATAAATAATGCTACAATTCAACTATGGAAAATTTTAATCTCATTTTAATATTGCTGGTTTGTTCAGTAATATTTTTAATCATATGTAGAAAGCTATATCTACCTCCAGTTATAGGTTATTTATCTGTTGGATTTATTATAGGTCCAGGAGGATTAGGTTGGTTCAAAAGCCTAGAAGAGCTGCACTTCTTGGGAGAATTAGGTATAGTTTTTTTAATGTTTACTTTAGGCTTGGAATTTTCTATTAATCAATTATTAAATAGCAAAAAAGCTCTGATTGGTATTGGTGGAACGCAAGTTTTATTATGTGGAGCTGCAATCACTTTAATTGCATATTTAGCAAATTTACATTTTAAACAGGCTATTATAATTGGATCGGCATTAGCTTTATCATCAACCGCCGTGGTTTTAAAACAATTACAAGAACAAAAAGAACAACAAACTCCTCATGGTAAATTATCCATTAAAATTTTATTATTCCAAGATATTGCCGCAGTATTATTATTAATTATTATCCCTGCCCTCGGTAGTAAACAAGGATTATCCATTACAAATTTCTTAATTACTTTAACCAAAGGAGCGGGAGTTTTCTTAGTAATGGGATTAGTTGGCTCTAAATTAATTAAACCACTATTTCATGAAATAGCTAAAGCACATTCTACTGAATTATTCATGTTGGCTACCTTGTTAGTTGCTTTAAGTGCCGCTGCAACTACCTATTACTTTGAGTTATCTATGGCATTAGGCGCGTTTTTAGCAGGATTAATGTTAGGGGAAACTGAATTTAAACATCAAATAGAAATTGATATTCGACCATTTAGAGAAGTATTATTAGGTTTGTTCTTTATTATAGTAGGATCATTTTTAGATCTAAAATTATTACCTTCTATATGGTTACAAGTATTTGCGGTGTTAATTACTTTAATATTGATTAAAGCTGTAGTTATAGTGTTAATAGTTAAACTATTTAGTGATTTATCTTTAGAGACTGCAATTAAAACTGGGATCATTTTAGCCCAAGGGGGAGAATTTGGTTTTGTAGCGCTAACTGATGCAATTAACCATAATTTAATTTATCCAGAACAAAAAGCAATTATATTTGCAGCAGTAGTAATTAGTATTATGTTAGCTCCTTTGTTAATAAGATTTAGTAGTAAAATTACTAAAATATTTATTAAAAATGAAGAAATTACTCCTAATTTTAATGCTCTACAAACATTAAAAACCCATGTTAATAATTTAAACGAACATGTTATTATTTGCGGTTTTGGTAGAGTAGGACAAATTTTAGCTAGATTTTTGGAACAAGAAAAAATTAGTTGGTTGGCTATGGATTTAGATCCAACTTTATTAGAAAAGTCTTCAACTGCAGGTGAGCAAGTGTTTGCTGGAGATGCTAGTAATCCAGAAGTATTATTAGCAGCTGGGATCTCTAAGGCAAAAATGGTGGTTTTAAGTTTCGATAATGAACCAGTAAATTTACAAATTGTTAAAAGTTTAAGAGAAATGCGTTTAGATTTACCTATTTTTGTAAGAACCAAAAATGACAGCTCATTGCAAGCTTTTGAGGCAGCTGGCGCTACTGAAGTAGTTCCTGAATCTTTAGAAGGTAGTATAATGTTAGCTTCACATTTATTGTTTGCTTTAGGAGTGCCAACTTCAAGAATTATCAATAAAGTTAAAAAAACCCACTCTAATCGTTATGAAATGTTACGACATCTGTATAAAGGTAAAGAAGAAACTAACGTATTAGAAGAAGATGATGATGACAGACGTAGTTTACAAACCATAATTATTCATGAAGGATCAGCCGCAATTAATAATCCTATAGAAGATTATTTCCCTGAAAAATTAGGCGATGAAGAAATAGAAGATCAACAAGAAAGCGAACAATCCTATACTTTTAAGTATATAATCAGAAACGGTAAACGTTATAAAAACCCTCTTCCTAATACAATTCTTTTAGAACAAGATGTATTAGTAGTTTTAGCAACTGTTGAAGAAAAAGCTATTATAGAAGAAAGATTATCTAAAGAAAATAAAGATTAAAATTTCGATTAATCTAAAATCGGCAATTTATTTAAAGCAATTGCTTCTTGCAAATGTTCGATCTCGACATTTTCTTTGTTCTCCAAATCTGAGATTGTTCTTGCTACTTTTAAGATCCTATAGTAACTTCTTGCTGATAATTTTAATTTTTTTATAGCTAAATGCATTAAATTATTACTTTCATCATTTAAATAACAATAATGTTTTAACATTTTATTATTTAAAAAAGCATTTAAATGATTTTGCCTTTCAAACTGAATTTTACAAGCAATTTCTACTTTATTTTTAATTATAAAAGAACTATAACTACCATTAAAATCTTTATTATTTATATCATTATTTTTATTAATATTAATGCTAGTTAAATCTTCTACAGGAACGCTAGGAACTTCTATACAAATATCAATTCTATCTAATAAAGGACCTGATATTTTAGATAAATATTTCTTAATTTGATGATAAGAACAACTACATTTAATATTTGGATTTCCTCGATTACCACAAGGACAAGGATTCATAGCAGCCACTAATTGAAATCTAGCTGGTAATTCTATTTGTTGTTTAGAACGAGAAATAATAATTTTACCTGATTCTATTGGTTCTCTTAATACTTCTAATACTGATCGATTAAATTCTGGTAATTCATCTAAAAATAATATTCCATGATGCGCTAAAGAAATTTCGCCAGGCTTAGGAATAGCTCCTCCACCTACTAATGCTACACTAGATATAGTGTGATGTGGATTACGAAATGGCCTTACTTTAGCAAAAATTTCATGTTCTAATCCTTTTAAAGAATAAATTGCCGATACTTCTAAAGATTGTCCAGTAGATAGCTGTGGCATAATAGTTGGCAATCTACTGGCTAACATGGTTTTCCCGGTACCTGGAGGGCCTACCATTAATAAATTATGCCCTCCTGCTGCGGTAATTTCTAAAGCACGTTTTGCTTGAAATTGTCCTGAAATATCTGCCAAATCTAAATTATTATCCAAATTATTAGGAATAACTAATGGTTGTTTATTAAGCGCTAAATTATTTAACAAAATTTCAGGCTGAATGAGCTGAATATTTAATAAATGATTATAAACTTCTAATAAATCATTTGCAGGATATATTATAGATCCACCAATTAAACTAGCTTGTATAAAGTTTTCTTTAGGAATAATTAAATTTCTGCCAGTTTTTTGTGTTGCTATAGCGAAAGGGATCACTCCGCTAATTGGGCGTAACTCTCCAGTTAAGGCTAATTCCCCAGCAAATTCAAAATTTTGTAATTGAGCTGCTTTTAACTGGCCTGTGGCTGCTAAAATTCCGATGGCGATTGGTAAATCAAAACGCCCACCTTCTTTAGGTAAATCCGCTGGAGATAAATTAATAATAATTTTCTTATTGGTAAACTGTAATCCACTATTAATAATTGCACTTCTAACCCGCTCTTTACTTTCTTTAACCGCAGCTTCAGCTAACCCAACAATCGTGAACCCTGGCATGCCGTGAGATACATGCGTCTCAACTCTAACTAATGGAGAAGAGATCCCCACTGATGCTCTGCTATATAATACTGATAATTTTGAATTTAATTTCATAATATAAATTATAATTAATATTCTATCTGTATAATATAAAATTATTCAGTAACAATTTATTGCTATTTTATTTAAATTAAATCATTAATTTTTTAAATTTTTAAGGATTAACTATAATAAAATCTAAAAAATTTAAGTTTTTCTTTACATAACCTGGCCTTAAATGACTTCCATCTTTATAAACTGGTATGTTTTCTATATCATAAGTTATACAAATATTTTTATTACATAAATGCAATTCTGGATCTAAAATTTTTGCTCCAGTTAGCTTTGCAATATTAATTAAAATATTTTTCGATTTTTTATTGATGGGGATCCAATCTTTTTTAGAAGCATGCTGCATAGCAAATTTCCATCTACCATATAAATTTCTCTTAAAAAAAGATCTTGGTGCATAAACTTCACCAGAAGGAATAGATAGAACAATAAACACTTGTTTTTTTTGTTCTATCCAAGTGTTAATCATAAATTCTAATTGTTTAATAGCTTTGTTTAAATTATCTTCTTTATCTAAAGGTCCTCTATAATTTACATCATAATAATAATAATTGCTTACATTACCAGATAAATAACTCGACCATACACCGCCAATTACAATAGTCGTAATTTCAGGATTTAAACTAAAATCCCAAGCATTTTTTATAAATAGTTGATGCCTTTTATCCCTTCCAATATTCAATATTGGACATGCTCCACCATAAGTTGAAAAGACTACAGATTTATTTAGGTTTTTATTTTTTTGATATAAATAAGATATTCTAGGAGCATAATGTTCTATATTACTGTCCCCCAAAAATAAAATCGTCTCTTTATGTTTACCTAATTTATAAAAAGTTTCTTCTTTATATTTTATAGGAAGCATATGTTTGTCTGGATAATCCCATTCATCAATTGCTTTTTCTATTTTAGAAGTTTCTGGAAATTTTTGAGTAAGCCAAGTATTTGAATTGTCTCTATACAATAAATCAAAAACAATTATAGCTAATATACACATAGATATTAATGTTACAGTAACTTTTTTATTAGAACTGCTACGTATAGGCGTTTCAATATATTTATAAATTAAACAAGCTAAGAACATAGATACGCTAACAATAACCAATTTGCATGGTAGTTTAAAAATTTCAGGTTGAACTATTTTTATAAAACTTATTATTGGCCAATGAATTAAATATAAAGGATAGCTAATTAAAGCAATATACCCCAACAATTTCGTCGAAAGAAATTGATAAATTTTAGAAAAATAATTTCCTGGATTAAAAATTAAAATACAAACCGAAATTATTAATAATAATATAAAATATCTAAAACCAGTAAAATGATTATTCAAAAAAAATAAACTAGATAAAATGAACAAAAAACAAATATAAGAGATATAAGGTAAAATTTTATAAAAGAATTTTTTAAATTTAATATTCAAAATATTTAATTCGTTTATATACTCTCTATTAATATCTAAATAAGCAACAAAACATCCTGCAGTTAATTCCCATAATCTGGTTAATGTAAAATAAAAACTAAACATTGATTTTTTATTATACATTAAAAAAAAACATAAATAAGATCCTAAAGTAATTAATAATATTAAACCTGCTGTTGCTTTAAAACTTTTATATCGTTTATAAAACAACCATAAACATAATGGCCATACTAAATAAAATTGCTCCTCTATAGCTAAAGACCATAGATGCAATAACGGCTTTAATTCTGCAGAAACATCAAAATACCCTACTTCTCGATAAAAAATAATATTAGAAATAAACATTAATGCATATTTAGAATGCTTATTTAAAATTTTAAATTCATGCGGAAATAATACTAAGTAACCATATAATGTAGAAAAAATTAATACTAAAATTAAAGCTGGAAATATTCTTTTAATTCTTCTATTATAAAAATCCAAGAAATTAAATTTAGAAATTAAAATGTTTTTGAAAATAATTTTAGAAATTAAAAATCCAGAAATTACGAAAAAAATATCTACACCTAAAAATCCACCTTTTAATATTTCTGGAAAAAGATGATAAAGAACTACTGAGATCACCGCAATACATCTTAAACCATCAATGTCTTTTCTATATTCTATTAATAAGTTATTGTGCATGAAATATGGTAATTTATACTATAAAATAAATTTTTGATAAAAATAGATGTTAATCAATATCTATAATTATTTCAATCTGTTTAATTTTATTAACAGATTAGTTATATATATAGCTACAGCATGATTGCTTACCTTGTATTTAAAAGCATAAATAATTAAAATTAATTTTTATTTTTTATAATGAATAAAATAATGAACAAGATTTTAAAAATTAAAGGCATCCCGTCAACTATCCAAAGAACTAGAATTTCTAACAAACAGCATGAGATTTTCAATTCTGAGTTTCATAACTACTGTATAGATTTAGAACAAATAAAATTTTTATCTAAAAATATTTTAGATAAAATATTTAATAAAAATGCAAAAATTATATTAGATATTGGCTTTGGTAATGCAGAACAATTATTTGAATTAGCTACAAAATTCCCAGAATATAATTTTATAGGGGTGGAATTATATAAAAAAGGCATCGTTAATTTAATAAATAAAATCAAACAAGCAAATCTTACAAATATTAAAATAATTTACGGAGATATTAAATCAATTATCCAACAATTTGATGATAATTGTATATATAAGATCCAAATTTTCTTTCCAGATCCTTGGCCAAAACTTAGACATCATAAACGTAGATTAATTAATTTAAATTTCTTAAATATTATTAAAAATAAGCTACTACAAGAAGAAGGAATATTACATATTGCAACTGATTGTGAAGATTATAGCAAAGATATAATTAAAAATATCTCAATGATCCCTAATTATTGTAAATTCTTAGATTATAAAATGTTTCGAACGACTACTAAATTTGCAAAAATTGCGATATCTTTAGGAAAGAATATTTGGGATTTAATTTTTGTATTAAAATCAAATATAGATTAAAAAATAATTTTCATTTAGTTAAATTAACGAGATTAAATTTTGCTACAACAATATATTGCTTTAAATACCAATGTAGTTTTATCTTTAATAATATTGACAATTACTGCCGTATTATTTTTTTCAAGTATTTTAAGAACAGATGTAATCGCCGTCTTAGTTTTGGTAATTATTGGTGTAACTAAATTGTTGCCTCCTGAACAACTCTTTTCCGGTTTTTCTAGTCAAGCAGTAATTTCTTTGATTGCTATCATGATTATGAGCGCCGGCTTAGAAAATTCAGGGATCAGCTTAATTGTAGCTAAATGGCTGCTTAAAATAGGTAGAGAATATCCTAATAGAATTAAAATTTTATTAATGAGTTTATCTGGAGTCTTATCTGGATTTATGCGAAGCATTGGCACCGTTACCTTATTGTTACCTATAGTAACTAAAATTTGCAACAGAACTGGATTAGAAAAAAAATTTTTACTATTACCTATGACATTTTGCTCGATATTAGGTGGTTGCTTAACTATGGTTGGCTCTACTTCTTTGATTATATTAAATAGCTTACTATCTCAAGCTAATCAATATGATAATTTAAAAGATAAAACAATCATCATGCCATTTTCTTTATTTGAAGTCCTGCCAATAGGATTATTATTATTATTATCCGGGATAATTTATCTGTATTTTATTAATAAAGATGTAAATTTATCTGAAGAGCCGATAATCATGAGTGGAGCTACGAAAGCTTATTTTCAAAAAACTTATGGAAAAGCTACAGATCTATATGAATTAAAATTAAACAACAAATCATCTATAGCCAACTTAATATTAAAAGAATTAGATGAAATGCTACCTAAAAATTCTTCTATTTTAGCTATTTGGCAAGATCAAAAATATTTTTTTCCGCCATTAAAAAAAACCATAATTAAACCAAATGCAACTTTAGCTATTATGGGTGATTTAGAAAATATTAAAGAATTTGCCCAAAAGTATGATCTAAAAATTTTACAAAAATTAGATATCTTCGCAGAAATATTACACCCAACTACATCAGGATTATGCGAAGCCGTAATTCCGCCAAGTTCTCAGCTAATAGGAACGCCGATTAAAGAATTACATATGAAAAGAGCTTATAAATTACATGTATTAGCTTTATTTAGAGATAATAATATTTATACTGGGCACGAATTATATGAATTAACTTTACGTAGCGGAGATACTTTAGGCATGTTTAGCGATTGGGAGGCATTAAATGATTTCAAAAAAAATTCTGATTTTTTTGTGCTAACTAATTCTTACCCTCTAGATAAATTTTATCCAAAAAAAATGCCTTTTGCTTTAGTGTTTTTTTTCTTATCTATATTTCTTGTGATCTCTAATTGGCTACCAATTTCAGTAGGATTATTAGTTGGCGCAGTAGGTATGATAGCAACCGGAGTTCTATCTATTGACCAAGCATACAATGCAGTTAGTTGGAAAACCATTTTCTTTATAGCTGGATTGATCCCTTTAGGGTTGGTATTACAAACTACAGGAACCTCTGAATGGTTAATAAATATAATTATAAAAAATAATATTATTAGTTCTTATTACTTAATCCAAATTGGATTAATAATAATATCATCTATATTAGCTTTAAGTATCTCTAACGTAGGAGCTACTATTTTGTTAGTGCCTATTGCTTTAAAACTAGCACAAACTATTGGAGCCGATCCTAGAATTTTTGCATTAACTGTAGCATTATCTACTTCTAATACTTTCATTTTGCCTACCCATCAAGTAAATGCCTTAATTGCAGGCCCAGGCGGATACTCTAATCATGATTTTATTAAAATTGGTGGCTGGATGACGATTATTTTTGGAATTACCGTATTTGTCGGTTTAAATATATTTTTTTAATAATCTTTATGAGTAATTTTTATGTATAATTTTGATTTAATTCAAACCATAGCTATTTGGGCAATTCCAGTACTTTTAGCAGTTATCGTCCATGAAGTCGCTCACGGATATACAGCCAATCTATTAGGAGATAAAACTGCATTAATTTTAGGTAGATTAACCTTAAATCCAATTAAACATATACATTTATTTGGCAGTATAATTTTGCCAATATTATGTTTATTACTTAATACTTTCATTATTGGATGGGCTAACCCCATCCCAATAAATCCTAATAATTTTAAAAACTATAAACTAGACACTGCTCTAGTAGCGCTTGCAGGCCCAGGATCTAATTTAATTATGGCTTTACTATGGGCTATATTTATTAAAATACTAATAATCTTATTAAATACTTATAATTTAACTTTAAACTACCCTATTAAATTTTTTTTATTACAAATGGGATTTGCTGGTATTTCCATAAATTTATTATTAATGATATTAAATTTAATCCCCATTCCACCTTTAGATGGCAGCAGAATACTTAATATCTTTTTGCCTAATAATTTAACAAAAATATACAATAACCTAGAAGATTACGGATTTATTATTTTAATTATTTTAATATAT
>CAIKKE010000035.1 GCA_903827925.1 uncultured Francisellaceae bacterium | reverse complement strand
GTTCTCAAATGGTAGTAGAGTTTTTTAATGATGTATAAAAAAAGGTAGTAGAAACTACCAAGGATGTTTATTATCATCATAAATTTAAAGTTCAGTTATTAAAAAAATTATTGGTAAATACAATTAATCCGGGAATGCCTGATTATTGTTTTTAATGCTTGATTTTGTTTTAAATATATAGATATAATTATTATTAAGATTGACTTAAGGTATAAATAAAATAAAAACTATTAAAATCTTCTAAATTACTTAATCAATCCCTACTGTTTTTTGTTAAACGATATTTAGGGGTAAGTAATATGCTAATATTTCAAACAAAAATTAACTATTATTTAAAAGAAAGATCTTTTATTATTAATGATAGAGGTAATTTTTTAAAAATAAGACAACCGAAATTAAATGAATTAGATCCGCTTTATTATGTATTATTGAATAATTTAAAAAAATCCAAAAAAGTTAGCAAAAAAATTCAATAGTAAAAACCTCAGTTAGAGGAAATTAAAAAGCTAATAGTTTTTCTCGTGTTCAACAATCAAATATAAGAAAAAACTTAATAGGTACTTAATGATTTTCTAGGCTTTTTAATTTCGTCGAACTGAGGTTAAAATATAAAGAAACCTATAGGAATTAAAAAATACGTTGTGAGTAAATGTTAGATAGATGTATTTAACCAATTTAGATATATTTGTTCTCCGGTAATTATTGGTACAGCAATAATTTCTGGACAAGTATATGGGTGTAAATCAATAATTTCTTGTTTAACTTTTTCGAACAAAGCTAATTTAGTTTTTATAATCAATAATTTCTCATTGCTATGTTCTAATTTATTTTCCCAAGTATAAATAGAAGTTACATTATCTATAATTGTAACACAAGCAGCTAATTTGAGCTGAATCAATTGCTTGCTAATTAATTCACTGGAATTATTTTGATTAGGACAAGTAGAATAAATAATACAATATTCGATATTATTAATATTCATATTATTTTTTATTTATTTTAATAATTAACATTTGTGTATAATAAATTGGCATATAATAAATTAATGTATTAAATTTAATTATAATGTATATGAAATAAATTTAATATAAATTAAATAGTTTAAATTTACCAACAAAACATACTAACTAAATGTTAAATAAAATATAAGATAAACAACAGTTCAAGTTAAGAGGATATATTTTGAACCAAATTAATATTGCGATCATCGGAGTTGGAGATTGGGGAAAAAACCTGATCCGTAATTTTAATCAATTTGCTGCAATAGTTGCAGTCTGTGATTTAAATCCTGTAATAGCTGATACCGTTGCTCGTCAATACCAGGTTATTAGCATGACTTTTCAGCAAATTTTAGCTACTAAAGAGATTGATGCAATAGTTATATCCACTAATAGATCTCATTATAATTTAGTTAAGCAAGCATTATATGCAAATAAACATGTATTTGTTGAAAAACCTTTAGCTAATAATCTTCAGCAAGCTAAAGATTTGTATAAAATTGCGAAACAAGTTAATAAAAAATTGATGGTTGGGCATTTGTTACATTATCATCCAGCTTTTATAGAATTGAAAAAAATTTGTTACAGTAAAGTCTTGGGTGATATTAGTTATGTTTATTCTAATAGGTTAACTTTTGGCAAATTTATGCCAGAAGAAGATGTGATTTTAAATTTAGCATCATATGATATTTCTATGATTTTATCTTTATTAGGTAAACCCAAATCTTTAACTGCTTTTGCGGATTCTTTTTTGATTAAAAATGTTGTGGATCAAGCAATTTTAAGATTTAATTTTTCAGAGCAGCAGCATGGGCATGTTTTTGTTTCTTGGTTTCATCCGGTCCAGGAACATAAATTGGTAGTTATAGGTAGTAAAGCAATGGCAGTATTTGATGATTTAGCTGAATGGCCTAAAAAGTTATGTTTGTATCATCACGTTATTGATTTGCACGGTGACATTGCAGTTTTAAAAAATTTACATCCAGAATTTGTTAAAATTTATAATCCAGTTGAACCTTTATTTAATGAAACCAAACATTTTATTGAATGTATTCAAAAAGATTTAATTCCTCAAACTAGCGCAGAAGAAAGTTTAGATATATTAGATATTATTGATCAAGCTTCTAGACAATTAAAATCTTTACAGAAAAAATCAACCTTTATAGGCAATATTTAATATAAATAAATACGTGTATATGTATTTATATATGTATTTATTAATTATTGTCTATACTTAAAATAAAAATAAAAATTAAATTAAAATATTAAATAAAAAAAGGGGGATTTATGCCTACTTTTACAAATAATCAGCAATTATTAGAAGCTATATATGATGGAAGCTCAATTGCTAATAAAGATAACAGAGATCAAAAAATCCAAGCAAAAAATTTTTCTGATAAAGCTAGTATAGAATTTTCTGGAGAACTTAATTTGTTTGGAGAATTTCGTTTAAAAGATGATTTAATAGGAATATTTGGAAAATCATTAATAAGTCATATAATTCGTGCTTATAATAAACCAGCTTTAAAATTTATATTAAAGCTGCATCCAGGTTTAGCTAATCATTTTTTTTCTCAAGAACAAAATCCATTGTATAAAGCTGCATTATTAAATTCAAAAGAAATGGTAGAAATTTTAATAAAATCTGGTGCAGATCCTACTAAATTAGTTTTTAAAAAAACTGATACTACAGATCCCCGCCAGCAGGGATTAAATAAATTATTTAATACTAATTCTCATGAAACTGTGGAATTAGCTATAACAGCAAACAATAATATTAATAAAGATATTAAAACCATGATAATACAAGCTGCAATTAAAATATCGGATGGCAGAGCAATACAAACAGCTAATTTAATTGTAGAAACGCCTACTGTTCTTGATGACAGTGACAGCAAAAATATTACTTTTAGTAATAAATCGTCATCTTCTAATAGTTCTAGATTGTTAGATCGAGGTAGTCAATCTCAAAGTAGCGATGACGACGATAGCAGTGGTAGTGGTTATCATCGTAATTAGATACAAGTTCGACGAAAATTAATTGTGGGTTATTATTTTTTGTCGAACTGAAGTTAGATATAAAAGACTAAGCCAAATCTGATATTTTCTTAACCATTTACTGGCGGTAAGTATTAAAGCAAAGAAAACTCAATGTATTTTGCATCGAGTTGTCTCTGTTTATTAAAGCGTTAGATTAAATATAAATTTTCAAGCTTAATTTTTATGTATTATCTGGAACTACTCGACTACGACTACGATCACTCTTAATTACTAATACTTTTTGACCAATCGATAATCTAGGCTCTAAACCTTGAGTTAAAGTAATAATTTCACCATTAGCTAGTTTAATATGATATTCCATACCATCTTGTTCGGTAAGCTTTTGCTCGATAGCATGTCCAGCAAATGCTCCGGCTAAACCTCCAATTGCACCAGCTACAAATGGCATTTTATGTCCGCCACCAATAGTCGAGCCTAAAACTGCTCCAGTTAAACCACCAGCTGTAGCTCCAGTTCCTGCTTTATGAGAATTATCTGGGCGTAATTTAACAACTCTAGTAGCTATAATGGTTCCTTTTAAGGTCGAGCTAATTTCTCCAGCACCGCTTACATCATAATCATTACCGCCCAATTTAGGAGCACAAGCACCTAAAAATAATGATGCGCAGCTAATTATTAATAATAATTTTGTAGAAAATTTTGTATAAGACTGTGTAAACTTTTTAGTAAATTGCATAGGTTATCCTTAATTTATTTAGCTTAACTATATTAAATATAATATGATTAGTTGAATTTATAATATATAAATATATCAAAAAAAATTAAAAAATAATAATATTTTTTAATTTTTTGTAAATATTATCTTACTAATATTAGTGTAATTACGGGTTAATTACACGTTAAATCTAAAAGTCATTAGATCCCCATCTTGAACTATATAATCTTTCCCTTCTAATCTCCATTTACCCGCATCTTTAGCTCCTTGTAATCCACCATATTGAATAAAATCTGCATAACTAATTACTTCTGCTCGAATAAACCCTTTTTCAAAATCGCTATGAATAATACCTGCAGCTTGTGGGGCAGTTGCATTAGCTTCAATAGTCCAAGCCCGGACTTCTTTTTTGCCTGCAGTGAAAAAAGTTTGTAAATGTAATAATTTATAACCAGATCTAATTAATCTTGATAAACCACTTTCTTTAAAACCTAAATTTTCTAAAAATTCTAATTGTTCTGTCCTGTCTAAAGTGCTAATTTCAGCTTCAGTTGCAGCACAAATTTTTATTAATGGAATATTATTTTTGGTAGCTATTAACTGTAATTTTTTTAGATCTTCATTATCTTTTTGAGCTAATTCTTCATTTACATTGGCTATATACATCACTGGTTTGCTAGTTAATAAATGTAATTCTTTTAGAAATGGCAATAGATCTAAATTAGTTTGCATAGATCTTGCTTCTAAACCTTGATTTAAATGTTCTTTAAGTTTAATTAAATAATCAAGATTAATTTGTGCATGTTTATTAGCTTTAAGATTTTTTTGTGCTTTATTAATGGCTTTATCTACTGTTTCTAAGTCTGCTAATAATAATTCAGTATTAATTATTTCTAAATCTGCTATAGGATCAATTTGTCCTTCTACATGTATAATATCTGGATCTTCAAAGCAACGTAATAAATGAACGATCGCATCTACTTCTCTAATGTGGGCAAGAAATTTATTGCCCAATCCTTCGCCACTTGCAGCTCCTTTTACTAAACCAGCTATATCTACAAATTCCATGCTAGTTGCAATAATTTTTTCTGGATCTATAATCTTGGCAATTGCATCTAATCTAGGATCAGGTACACAAACAGTTCCCAAATTTGGTTCTATAGTGCAAAACGGATAATTTTGCGCCGCAATATTGGCACTGGTTAATGCATTAAATAAAGTAGATTTTCCCACATTTGGTAAACCTACTATTCCACATTTAAATCCCATTATGTTTCTCCAGAAATATGATTATTTAATTGATGTAAAGATTGCATGGCAATTTGCCAATTTAATTCTGATATTGATGAAAAAATATCTAAGCTATTGATAATTGCAGAATTTATTAAAATTTTTTCTTGTTCTTCAGGTGGATTTAATACGTAATCAACAACAGATCCTTTAATAACTGGATGCCCAATACCAATACGTAAACGTTTAAATTGGTTGGAATTTAACTCTTGCATAATATTTTTTAATCCATTATGTCCACCATGCCCACCATTTAATTTTAATTTTATTATCCCAGGTAATAAATCTAATTCATCATGAATAATTAAAATATTTTCAACAGGCAATTTATAATATTTAGCAACTAAATTTACAGAAATACCACTAAGGTTCATATAATCAGTGGTTAACATACAAATTATATGGTGTTGTAAGATCCCAAGATTGGCACCTAATTTATTATTGAGCTTTAATTCTATATCATACTTACTACATAATCTTTTTACCCAAGTGGCTCCAAGATTATGTCGAGTGTTAGTATATCGCGTTCCAGGATTACCTAATCCAACGATCAACAATGCTGGTTCGGTCATTTTTTATCAGATTTAGAACTAGCTGCAGGTTTTTGCGCAGAAGTTGCTGATTTTGCTTTATCTTTATTGTCCTTCTCTTTAGCTTCTTTATCAGTTTGTTCAGTAGAGGTTGTAATTGTAGATTCGGTTTCTGTAGCTACCTTCATAAGTTGTACACTAACCACTGGCGCATCTAACTTACTTTGAGATAATGCTAAAATTTCCACAGATTTAGGTAAATTTAAATTAGATAAATGAATAATTTGTCCTAAATTTAATTCAGACAGATCTATTTCAATAAATTCTGGTAAATATCTAGCTTCACATCTTACTTCTACACTATTTGTATAATGGTTGATTAAACCACCAAGCTTTATCCCAGGACATTTATCCGCCCCAACAAAATGTAAAGGTACTTGCATATTTACTAAATCAGTTTCTTTTACTCTTTGAAAATCTAAATGTAAAATTTTTGGTTTGAATGGGTGACGTTGTAAATCTTTTAATAATACTTTTTGTAAATTACCATCTATTTTTAAGTCTAATATTTGAGAATAAAATTTTTCATGTTCGCTGGCTTGTAGTACTTGATTATGGTTTAAAGAAATAAGAGAGTTAGATTCTTTACCTCCGTATACTATAGCTGGAATTTGATTTTCTTTTAAACGCAATCTTCTACAAGAAGACTTACCAGCAACAGTTCTAGTGCTTGCTATTAGTTCGAACTTGGTGGATGACATATGATAACACCTCTTATTTATATTAATTTAGATCTTGGCTGGGGCGCTAGGATTCGAACCTAGGTATGCAGGGATCAAAACCCTGTGCCTTACCGCTTGGCTACGCCCCAAGTAAACAAAACAAATTATGCATTCTAGCTGCTTAGATGTCAATTAAACATTGAGGGGTTAGTGACTTAAAATTATAATAATAATTTGAGAATCGCGTATACTCATGTATAGTTAATATTGTAAAAATAGTTTTTTAAGCTAGTAAATTAAAGCAAAAGGAATAATATATATGACTACGTTATTTAGTTTGATTGTAGTTTATTTGTTACAAAAATATTTAGGTAGATATGTTTTTTTTCAAAATTTAGAAAAAAGTTGTAGTTTTTATTGGGTAGAAGATTTATTGTTCAAATATCAAATGTTGGTCAACAAGTTTCCAAAAATTCCAGTTATGGCTGCAGCTGGCTTATTAATTTTATTGATAGGCATAGGGATGTTATTATTACAATTGATATTTTATTATTCTTCTTATAATTTAGGTTTAATCTTATTTAATATTGTTTTATTGTTTTATTGTTTATCCTCGGTTAGTCAGAAAAATTATTCTTCCATATTTGTGACTGCATTTGAACACATGTTTGGTATATTATTTTGGTTTACCATCCTTGGACCTGTTGGTTTAGTGTTGTTTTGGTTATTTACAATTGGAGGTACCAAGGCTAATAAATTAGTTGTAACTGCAACAGAAGCGGAAATTACCAAACAAACAAATGTAGCAAACGCAGCAACAAATACAGTAATTACAGATTTCAATGTTGCTAATCAAGTTTATCATTCTAAAGATATTAACAATTGTTTATTTACCTTGCATACTATTGCTGCTTGGTTACCAGCTAGAATTACTGGGTTGATATTTAGTTTAATTGGTGATTTTAAACAAGGTTTTGGTTGTTGGAAAGAGATCATGAAAAATTCTAATATTACGCATACAGAATTTTTAGATCGTTGTGGTGATGCTGCTTTAGGTAATTCTAACGAAGATCGTCCTGAATTATTAATCGAAAGGTCATTTGTGGCATGGCTAATAGTTTGTATTGTTATTAGCTTAATATTATAGTAAGGACATTTTTTAATAAATTAAAGAATAGTAACCTCAGTTCGATGAAAATTAAAAAGCCTAGAAAAGCATTAAGGACCTATTAAGTTTTTTCTTATGTTTGATTGTTGAACGCGAGAAAAACTATTAGTTTTTTAATTTCGTCGAACTGAGGTTAGTAGATAAATAAAGAATTGTAGTAAATAAAGAATTGAGAATGGTATGAATAGTTTTGATTTTGATACGGATCTAACCGAAACTCAAGAATGGTTAGATGCTTTTTACGCTTTAATTTTAGATAAAGGTCAAGAAAGAGCTGGGTTTATAATTAAAAAGTTACTAAAAGTAGCATTAATAAATAATTGTAATATTTCTGGCTTTAATACCGATTATCGAAATACTATAGCTAATGACATGGATGTACATTATCCAGGACATGTAGAAATTGAGCGCAAAATTTTAGCAGTCATAAGATGGAATGCGATTGCCATGGTGGTAAAAGCTAATCGAATAGATGGTTCTTTAGGCGGTCATTTAAGTACTTATGCATCTGCTGCGGTTTTATATGAAGTGGGCTTTAATCATTTTTGGCAGGTTAATGATTTAATTTTTTTACAAGGGCATGCATCTCCTGGGATCTATGCTAGAGCTTTTTTAGAAGGAAGACTGTCCGAAGAACAACTTAATAATTTTAGACGAGAAGCATTTACTAATGGTTTACCTTCTTATCCTCATCCCTGGTCGATGCCAAATTTTTGGCAATTTTCAACAGTTTCTATGGGACTTGGTCCAATCCAGGCAATTTATCAAGCAAGATTTATGCGCTATTTAGAAGCGCGAGGATTAATTAACTCTGGGCTGTCTCGGAAAGTTTGGTGCTTTTGTGGGGATGGAGAAATGGACGAACCAGAGTCTCTGGGAGCGATATCTTTAGCATCTAGAGAAAAATTAGATAATTTAATTTTTGTAATTAATTGTAATTTGCAAAGATTAGATGGACCGGTTAGAGGGAATGGTAAAATTATTCAAGAGTTAGAATCAGTATTTCTAGGTGCGGGTTGGAATGTAATTAAAGTTATTTGGGACAATCAATGGGAAGAATTATTAAATGAGGATTGTTCAGGATTATTATTACAATTAATGGAAAACACTGTTGATGGTACTTATCAAAGTTTACATGTTAAAGGTGGAAGTTATCTTAGGGATAATTTTTTTGGTAAAGATCCTAAATTAAAAAAATTAGTTAATAATTTTTCAGATGAAGAATTATCTAAATTAGAGTTTGGTGGGCATGATATTAATAAAGTATATCAAGCATACAGGAGAGCAGTAGAGCATAAAGGTAAGCCTACAGTTATTTTAACTAAAACTGTAAAAGGTTATGGTTTAGGTACAGCAGGGGAAGGTTTGAACATTGCTCATAGTGTGAAAAAATTAAATCTTACTCATTTGCAAGCATTTAAAGAGCGGTTTAATTTACCGCTTGATGATCAGCAATTAGAAAATTTAGATTTTTATAAGTTTAATCCGAACAGCCAAGAGCAAGAGTATTTAACCACTAAACGTAAACAATTAGGCGGAAGTTTGCCTACAAGACGCAAAGTTGCAACTAATACTTTAGAAATTTCAGAAGAATGTTTAAGTGATTATATTAGCAACAATTCTGTTCGAGTTATTTCTACTACTATGGCGTTTGTAAGAATTTTAAATACTTTATGTAAAGATCAGAAATTAGGTAAATATATAGTTCCAATTGTTGCAGATGAAGCTAGAACTTTTGGAATGGAAGGATTTTTCAGACAATTTAGTATTTATGCACCATTTGGTCAAAGCTATAAACCTGTGGATTCAGAACAAGTGATGTTTTATCGAGAAGAAAAAAATGGGCAAATATTACAAGAGGGGATCAATGAAGCTGGAGCCTTTTGTTCTTGGCTAGCAGCAGCTACTTCTTATAGTAACCATGACTGTATTACAGTACCATTTTATATTTATTATTCGATGTTTGGTTTTCAACGGATTGGCGATTTAATTTGGGCAGCTAGCGATATGCGAGCGCGAGGATTTTTAATCGGAGCAACTTCAGGTCGTACTACTTTAGCTGGGGAAGGATTGCAGCATGGAGATGGGCATAGCCATGTTATAGCCAGTACAGTACCTAATTGTTTGAGTTACGATCCTACTTTTAGCTATGAATTAGCTGTAATTATTGAAGAAGGGTTGAAAAATATTTTACATTTACAACGAGATGTTTTTTATTATATTACCGTAATGAATGAAAATTATTCTCAATTATCAATTCCTAATTATAATAATTTATCAAGCATTAAACAGGGGATCTTAAAAGGATTATATTTATTACAAGAAGATCGACAATACGAGTTAAAAGTGCAATTAATTGGGAGTGGAGCAATTTTAAATGAAGTGATTGCTGCTAAAGAAATTTTAAATTCTAAATATAAAATTTCTGCTAATATTTGGTCTGCAACTAGTTTTAATTTATTAGCTAGAGAAGCAAGATTGATTAGGGAAAGACAATTATTTGGATTAGAATCTACTCATGAAACTGTAGAAACTGCTTTACCAATTGGTAAAGAGTCTCATATTAGCAGTTGTTTTTTTAACCAAGAAGGTCCGATTATTGCAGCCACTGATTATATTAAGCAATATGCTGATCAAATTCGGGAATTTATTCCTAATAATAAGTATATAGTATTAGGTACGGATGGTTTTAGTTATAGTGATACTCGAGAAAATTTACGTAAATTATTTAAAGTAAGTAGATCGCATATTGTAATTGCAGTCTTACAAGCATTAGTTGAAGAAGGTAAATTATCTTCCGACATTTTGGGAAATCAACCAGAGATACATAAAGATATAAATAGAGGGTTTTAAAAAAGTGGATCAAGCAATTTTGGTGCCAGATATTGGTGATTATAGTAATATAGAAGTAATTGAAGTAGTTATTAAAGAAGGAGATCATTTAAAAAAAGATGATACCTTGATTACCTTAGAAACTGACAAAGCAACTATGGATATTCCTGCTCCTTTTAATCTAGAAATTACTAAAATTTTAGTAAAATCAGGGGATCGAGTTTCAAAAGGCAGTCTGATTGCCAATGTAGTTACTTTAGATATTTTAGATGCTACTGAATTAGGTAGATTACAAAAAAGAGATCAGCAAGCTCAATCTACACCATTAGTTACTAAATCGGTAGTTGAACAAACCTCTCCAGCATTGCCTACAGCAACTATTAATCAACCAGTTATGGGGTTACGTGGATTGTCTAATGCTAATCCTAAGGTGCGTAAATTTGCTAGAGAATTAGGGATTAATTTAGATAATGTAGTAGGTACTGCTAAGCATGGTAGAATTGCAGAACAAGATATTAAGTCTTATGTGAATCAATTATTAAATAATCCTAATCATAATATTAATAATAGTAATAATCATGCTAATTTAAGTAGCAGTAATATTGATTTTAGTAAATGGGGACCAATCAGAGAGCAACCATTATCTAGAATTAAGAAAAAATCTGGACAACATTTACATAGAAATTGGCTATCTATTCCACATGTTACTCATTTTGATAGTGCAGATATTACAGATTTAGAAAAATTTAGAAAACAACAGCAGCAATCACCTAAAGCTTCTTCTTTAAAGTTAACTCTATTGGGATTTTTAATTAAAGTAATAGTTAAAGCTTTACAAAAATATCCTAATTTTAATAGTTCTTTAGCGATTGAAGGAGAAAATTTAATCCTGAAAAATTATTATAATATCGGAATTGCAGTAGATACTGAAGGAGGATTAGTAGTCCCGGTGGTTAAAAATGCCGATCAAAAAAATATTTTTGTGTTAGCCGAGGAATTAGCTTTACTTAGCCAAAAAGCCAGGGATAACAAGTTAATTTCAGAAGATTTACAAGGAGGATGTTTTACTATCTCTAGTTTAGGAGGTATTGGGGGAAATAATTTTACCCCGATTATTAATGCACCTGAAGTTGCAATTTTAGGGGTATCTAGAAATAAAATTACTCCTGCTTATGTTAATCAAGAATTACAAGCTAGATTGATTTTACCGCTGGCTTTATCTTATGATCATCGAGTTATTGATGGGGCAGAGGCGGCTAAATTTTGTAAATATATTGTTGAACAATTAGAAGATGTAAAGAATTTTTATGTTTAATTTAACCAATAATACTAAT